>JALHNR010000001.1 GCA_022843525.1 Methylocystis sp.
AAGCTCATGACTGCGCTTCCCGCTCTAACACCGCGACGGCGTTGCGGACGGAGTCGCCGATCATGTCGCCGACAAGCATGTCATTGACCACGTCGTCTTCGTCGAGAAAGTCAGCGAGGTGACGGAGCAGCCGTAAGGCGCCCGCGAGCGTCGTCGGTGTGGATTCGAAGACCACCCGCTGCGCTTCGTTCGCATTATCTTGCGCCTTCTGTGCGGCCAACTCCGCATCTAATACCTCGCTCGTCTCGGCATTCTGCGCATATGCCCCGTGGGCTTCTAAAACGGCGCGCGCGTTCCGGTATTCTGGCTCAAGGCCAGCGGCTTCAGCGCGCATTGTGGCGTTGCCTTTGCGGAGGCGCGCAATCGTGTCGCCTATCTCTTCGTCTGTCATTCCCATGCTGCGTTCGCGCATGGTTTCGAGTTGGAGAATGCTGAAGACGCGATTGCCATTAGAGACAACTTCCGGGAGCCTATTGCTCGTGGGCGCGGCGTCCGCGACGGCTTCCCACGCGGCCCGTTCGATGGCGTGCAGGCGGTCGTATTCTGCGAAGGCCGCGAAGATCGGGTCGGCTTCCGCGACGACACCAGCGATAACGGGAAGCCCGGCGACGGGCGCAGCGGCAAGGCCGGCGAGCATGGCCCGCCGCGATGGTGTATGTGCATTCTCAGCCATGATGCGAACTCCTGTTTCGCGTTGTGGTTAGGCCGGGAGGGGGCGAGATCAACACCTCGCCCGGCCGCTTTTTCGGACGGACTGATCAGGCCGCGAATGATCCGGCGAGTCGGCCGGAATGCGTGGTGTAGAGGCGGCATAAAGGCATGCGAGGCGCGGGACGGTCCGCGAAGCAGGAGCGAACGGGAAGTCCGACGTTGCTTTCCTCGCGCAGACGAGAAGCCTTGGCCTTCTTCCATTCCGACGCAAGCGCCTTGGCGAACCATTCCCGATAGGAGCCGCCAACGCTCTGAACCCGCCAGCGGGCCATGAAATGCGCGGCTTTCATGATGGCGGAGCGATCATAAGCAGCGGACATCGGCGCTTCTCCTTTGGACAAGCCGAGGTCGTTCGCCGAAACGGTGGTTTCGGCGTTGAATTCCCAACGGATTAGGTATAGGAACCGTTATGTTGGTTATGAACGCTAACCGCACATTTCTAGCTCTGCCAACCAGAAAAATGGGTATGAGAACCAATGTCGCTGATTACAGGCAATCAACTAAGGGCGGCGCGCGCGCTGGCGGAGGTCGACCAAAAATGGCTGGCGGAACAATCCAGTGTTAGCGTCAACACCATCCGCAATATGGAGGCGCGGGGTAGAGAGGCTATTACAAGCGGGGCAGTGACGGTTAGGAAAGTTCAAGCCGCGCTCGAAAAGGCCGGCGTCGAGTTCACGAATGGCGATGAGCCGGGCGTGAAGCTGAAAAAAGGCCCGCGGCTGTGAACCACGGGCGAGGTCGCTAACACGTGCCGCTCTATCCCACACAGAGCGACAACGGCCAATTAGCTCTCAAGCCCGCCGCGGCAAGCGTGGCAGTCGGCCGATCGAAAAGGCGCGCGGACGGACTTGCAGCCTTCGGCAAATTTGCCGACCCCACAAATTTCGCAAACCCAAGCCGCTGAGATGACGAATGCGAGGCGCTGCACCCGGAGACGAAGAACGGAGAAAATCAGCACACGAGGGTTCGCCAAGTTGGCGAAGGCTCGCCTGCCGACCGCTTCACTTCCGACACTGCCGCGAAGACAGGACAGTCTGAGCGCGCCATACAACGCGACGCCGAGCGTTGTCGTAGAGCCGCCTTGTGCTCCTCATGAATGAACGCCCGAGAAGGCCAACGAGATAGCCACCGATCGTGATCGCGAAATAGACGATGATCACGAAGGCCCAGCGGTCGCTCGCAGAGGCCACCCTGCGGAATATCTCGGTCAGATAAGTGAGATCAATGAAACTGTTCGCGAAGAATCCGCTAGCGATGGCGAGCGCCGGGACTATCCACCAGGGAGCCCTGAAATAGCCGAGGAGCGCCGCGAGCAGAAAGACGATTAAACCGAAAATGTGCAAGAATTCTAGGAAAATCGCTTGGGAAAGCAAGCCGATGAATCGGATCAGCCAAAGCATCTGACGCCTCTCTGCGCAAGCTCAGACCATTGTCTTATCTGAGTTCGACCGCACCAGCCATATCAGTCTACCGGTTCCAAATCTGAACCGGTAGCTCCCACTCTCGCCGACGCGCTCTGGACTGAGGTGACGAAGCGGAAGCCTGGGAATCCTACGGGCGCAAATCAGCACACTAAGAAGGATGACGCGGCAGGAACCGTGGATAATATACACGATTGCTTACAAGAGCGCCCAACGGGCACATCAGTCGCCCGTGTCGTGCCGAGAGAAGGACGTTGATCGCTACGGCCGGATCGTAGCTACCTGCCAGGTCCGCGGCGAGGACATCGAGCTTTGGTTGGTCAGAAGCGGCAACGCCTTCGCGAACCGCCGCTATTCGTCGGACTACATCGGCGCCGAGCAGGAGGCCAAGAACAATCGTCGCGGCCTGTGGGCAGGACATACACAAGCACCTTGGGAATGGCGCAAAGAGCAACGCCATTTGGCTCGATAGCCTGTGCGAAATGCGCAGTAGCCGTCCGGTCAGTGCCCAAGCAACAGCATCATGCCGCCCAATATTTCGGCGACGACAATGGATGCGATCACGGCGTTCGCAATCGGGGCGCGGATCATGCGCGCAATTCTGGACCGCAGGGATAGAATTTCAATTAGGCACGTCGTCGCAGACCGACACTCGACGCTCAGTTAAGGCTCACTTTTCCCGGAAAGCTCTTGTGGGAGAGCCGCAGGAAGTAGGCCCAGGCCGCTTCAGCATCGTGCGCTGCCGCAGCGGCCCTCTGGATCGCGTCCAGGGGCTCCACAATGGGGTTATCGTGTAGGACGCTTTCGGTAAAGTCGAGCGCCAAACCACGCGATATTGCGCAGAACCCGTTGATACTAGTTACATAAAGATATCGTTATGCGTTGATGCGTGCCTGTCTTGTGGTGGCGCTTGGCCTTGTCGAAAGCTTCAAGCGGGGGCATGCTGATATTTGATACAACGGCCACACGGCGAATGCCCGCTTAGCTGGGGCAAGGGCGCACACAGAGGCCGGCTTCGATTCAAGAGTACTGAGCTTCGGGAGGAACTCCATGGAATCGAATGAAACGGCTGCGCTCGAACAGCACCGCGAATTTACCGAAGTCGTAGGCCTGTTCGACTCGCTTGATAAGCTGCAGTCCGCCATTGACTATTTGATGACTCACGGATTCGACAGATCCGAAATCAGCCTGCTCACCGAAGACGCGAAGACGCGCGAAAAGATTGGATCGAAACGCTCGGTCGAAATCGAGGACAGCGATGAAGCTCCTCGCATTTCCTACATCGAAGCCGAGTCGCTTAATGAAGGCAAAGCTGCGCTAATCGGCCTGCTCTTCTATGTTGGCGCCATTGCTGGCGCGATCGCCGTTTGGACCATCTACGGCAGTTTCGCAGAGGCGATCGTTGCGGGCATTGGCGCTGGTATGGCCGCCAGCCTGGTTGGCGTGGGCGTCGGCGCATTCATTCGACGTCGTCAACGCAATTGGGTGCAGGCGCAATTAGCGCGCGGCGGGCTGTTGCTGTGGGCGCGAACCCGGACCGAAGAACATGAACGCGCCGCCATGTCTGCCATGCAGAACAATGGAGGCCACGACGTGCATGTTCATAGGCTGGCGGCATAGGCCTGACGATCCAGACTGATCGCTGCTGACCCTGTTACACCTATGAAACTCAAATTCTCCGGCGGGTGAGGGGTATTTCTATCGACGCTCATGAACACATTAACGCCGACAAAGCTCGTCGAATGCCCTTTTGAAGTCCGCGTCGACGACGTCTTGCACGACCGGTTCTATGATGTCCGCGACGCTGTTGCGGTCGCCAAGCAGGTCAAAGCGACGAAACGAGCGGCAGACGTCGTGGTGATAGACACACGGACCAAGAAATTGGTGATCAAGGTTGATGGCTGAGCGAATTTTCCCGTTGTGCGGCTGCGATGCGTGAAAAAGCCCGGTCGTCGCCGGCCGGGCTATGAGGAACAAAGGATTTGCCGGCCCATGTGGCGCCAGCGCATGGGCCTCAGATAGGCG
The DNA here is from genome assembly GCA_022843525.1 of Methylocystis sp. Lineage (GTDB taxonomy): Bacteria > Pseudomonadota > Alphaproteobacteria > Rhizobiales > Beijerinckiaceae > Methylocystis. Next base: position 4,158 of record JALHNR010000001.1, read on the forward strand.
CCGATGCCGGGGATGCAAGCTGACCGTCCATGAAATTCGCAGTCAGGATTCGCGCTTAAGCCTCGCCTTGCTCACCTCCTAACGCGCGCTATCATCGCGTCGAAATCTGCGCCGGGCCCGCACCCTGGCGCGGCTAGGGCGGCGAGACTGAACTCAGCCGGTCTCGTCGCCCGACCGATTTGCTATTCTTTTTCATCGGCGTTTTTTGCTTCGCCTATAAACTTCTGCAAATCGCCTATGGCTTGCTGCACGATTCCGGCCACAGCAAGCTCCGGAGAGCGCGTAGAGAGAGCTATGGCCAGCTTCGTCTTGCCCATTGCCTCATTTGCGTAGCCTCGCAGTTGGTCCACTGAGCTGCACTGAGTAAGACAATCGAGGGCAACCGACACAGCGTCCTTCACTTGGTCAATTGCGTGCTGGATATTCTGCTGAACTTCAAGGCTTTCGGCCTCAAGCGGCGCTTTCGTCGAATCGGCCAGCGTGTCGATTCCCCGCTTGATCTCTCCGATCGATTGGCCAACGAGATCTTTCGTTGTCTCTGCATTTGACATCAGACTTATCCTCGTAGGGATGCTACAAGTTTTTTGGGGACGACGACCGCTCATCGCAAGCGGCTCGGCGTTGTGACATACACGTCAATTTACGCCTATCTCAGTGAGATGAAGCGCGAGCGCGAACGCAAAAACGCCCCGCCGTTACATCCACGGTCGGGGCGTCTCGGTGGCATAAGTTGCGAACCAGCCTAAAGGCTGGCTGGCCCAACATCACGCGGGCGGTCAGAGCCCATCCCGCCCGGCCGCGCCAGCCGGATTAATCCATCGTAGAGCTTCCCAGCACCGTGAATCGATCGTCTGCCTCCACTCGTCCCACCTCAATCTGCCCTCGAATGAAGTTGTCCTTGTCTTTGAAGGTGATTTTGCAGGCATAAGGATTATCGCCCCGGATGCCCGTCGCCTGATAGATACACATGCTCTTGGCATGTGACGCTCTCAGACTTTGAAGCGGGAAAAAGATCACCGCACCCGCTTTTTTCAAAATTGTCTTACGCGACGCCGGTGAGTCAATTGCCGGTAAACGATTTGTCGTAAGCGTTGCCATTTTGCAACAGAGGGTTAAGCGGCGGTTAATTCGAGCGATGCGCGTGGCCGCTCTCGTGATGATGGCCGTGCGGGAGCAGCTTTTCGCCTTGCGCGGCGTCGGCCGGAACGAAGACGAGCTGCCCATAGCGCACGCCGCGCTCGCCAATGACATGGCTGGCGAAATGCTCGACTTCCGACTTCAGGCCGCGCAGCAATGACACTTCGAGACAGGTCGCCTCGTCCATATGAATATGCAGCGTCGCGATCGACATGTCGGCATGGCTGTGATGATCGGTCATCAGCCGTTTCGACAATTGCCGCGTCTCGTGGTCATAGACATAGACCAGCGCAGCGACGCAGGAACGCGCGCTGTCGTCGACCTCCAGCTTTTTCATGAGGCCCGCGCGCACGAGATCGCGCACGGCTTCCGAACGGTTCTGATGCCCGCCCGCCTCCATATATTGGTCGAGCGCGCTCATCAGTTCGTCGTCGATCGTCACGGTTACGCGCTGCAATTCAATGCTCCGGCTGGCCGCGCTTCAGTCGGAGCGACTAACAGCGCAGAGCGTTACTTAATAACGCTGATGCGCACAAGTAACCAGTAGGCGCCTAAACCGGCGATCATCGCCGAACACGCATTGACAAGACGCGGACTACGTCTCCCTTGGTGAAGGTCTTGTCGACGACTATGAGCAAGGGCAGCACAACAAGCACGATGCCGATCTGTCCAACTTCGACGCCGATATCGAAGCTTGCCTACGCGGGAACGATCGCGCGCCGTGGCGCTCGAAGTTCAATAAGGCCACGCGCGAAGCCAAACCGCGGATGAAGCGTAAGCGTGGTCAGAAGCGGCGGGATCCGTTGGAGAGATTTGGTTATGGCGTCGCGGTCCCGCCCCAGAGGTCCTTGACCTGTTCAAAGTGTACGGCGGGATCATATCCAAAACCGTCGAGATCAAGCGACGCCGTGGACAGACGTCCGATCGCCGTGAGCACCGCGTATGAGGCGACGACGCGGTCGCGCTGAGCGAAGACGAGCGCGATGCGGGCGTAGAGCAGCTCTTGCTGCGCGATAAGAATTTCGAGTGTCGTTCGCTGACCGGCCTTGGCTTCTTCTCTCACGCCATAGAGCGCGCGCTCGGCCGCGGCGATTTGCGTTTGCGCCGCGGCAATCTGAGTTTTCGCCGCCTGCAACGCGCCCCAATAGGCGCGAACGAGCGAGAGAACTTCTGCGCGCGCGACGTCGGCGTCGAACCGGCGCTGTCCGGCGGTCTCCTTGGCCTGCCTCACGCGGGAAGACGTCAGGCCGCCCTCGTAAATCGGCACGTTGAGATGTCCGAGGATTTTCGCCCCGACATTGCGGTTCCCGATGCCGGCAATGTCGGTCTGGGTGAAAACGTCGCCGACGATCGACAATTTGGGCATGAAGTCGGATTCAAGCGCGTTTATGCCGAGATCGGCGACGTCGGCCTCGTGAAGCGCCGCGAGGATGAACGGATGTTCCCTTTGCGCGATGCGTTCCGCTTCTTCGCGCGACTTCGGCAGCAATCGGTCGATCGGCGCGCCCGGCGCGAGTTTCGTCGGCTCGACGCCGACCGTCTTGCGATAGACGCCTATGCTGGCGTCGAGCGTGGCGCGTGCGGCGCCGGCGAGAGACTTTCCTCCCGCGAGCCGCGCCTCGACCTGCGCGACATCCGTCAAGGTGATCTGTCCATATTCGTAGCGTTCGCGCGTTTGGCGCAATTGCTCTTTCAGGACGGCGACATTGCTTTCCTGAAGTTTCAGGGCCGCTGTGTCGCGCAAGACGTTCATGTAGGCGGTGACGGCGTCAAACAACACGCGCTGCTCGGTGAGGCGCAAACGTTCGCGTCCCGCGAAGACGCCCGACTCCGCGGCGCGCGTTTCGTTTTGCGCCTTGAACCCGTCGAATATCGGCTGCTCGAACGTTAGATGGGCGGAGCGGGGAACGCTGCCGCCGTTCTGGATGTTTTTCGTGATGGCGGTATCGGTCGGGTCATTGATATTGACGTCGCGCTGCTTTGTGACGAGGCGATTGCGCTGCACGCCGAGATAGCCGTCGCCCGTCACGCGCGGCCTCATGCCGGCCTGCGCTTGCGGCACTCCTTCGTCGATCGCGCGAAGCTCGGCTCTGCTGGCGTTGAGCTGCGGATTGGCGTCATAGGCCCGCCGCATTGCGCCCATCAGCGTTTCAGCGCGCGCCGTCTGCGCGGCGACGGCGCCCACCGCGCATGCCGCGATGGCGAGCGCGCGCGCGCGATTCACGCGCCGACATCCTGCTTCGGCGCGCCCGAAACGGAACGCGCGCGATTTCCGTTTTCGCCGAAGTAGGAATAGAGCGCCGGCAGCACGATGAGCGTCAGCAGCGTGGCGCTGATGAGGCCGCCGATGACCACTGTCGCGATCGGCCGTTGCACTTCCGCGCCGGTACTGGTCGCGAGCGCCATGGGCAGGAAGCCGAGCGACGCGACGAGCGCCGTCATGATGACGGGACGCAGACGCGTCACCGCGCCTTCGAAGATCGCTTGACGCTCGGGCACGCCGCTCATGATGAGCTGATGTATATAGGTGCGCATGACGAGGCCGTTGAGCACGGCGACGCCCGACAAGGCGATGAAGCCGACCGCTGCGGAAATAGACATCGGCATGCCGCGCAACCACAGCGCGGCTACGCCACCGGAAAGCGCAAGAGGGACGGCGGTGGAAACGAGCAGCGCATCGCGCGCGGCGCCGAGGGCGGAATAGAGCAGCAGGAAAATCAGGAAGAAACAAACAGGCACGACGATCATCAGGCGTGCCCGCGCGGCTACAAGATTTTCGAACTGGCCGCCCCAGACGATCCAATAGCCCGGCGGAAGCGCGACCTTGGCGTCGATCTTCGCTCGGGCGTCCACGACTACGGAGGCGATGTCGCGGCCGCGCACATTGGCGCTAACCACGACACGACGTTTGCCATTTTCTCGTGAAACTTGGTTCTGCCCATCGACGATCGAGAAACTCGCAACCTGCTTCAACTGTACGGTCGCGACATTGCCGTTGCCGTCCGGCGGCAACGATACCGGAATGGTCTCCAGCGCCTGTTCATCCTCGCGCACGTTGTCACGCAACCGTACGATGATCGGAAAGCGCCGGTCACCCTCGAAAATGACGCCCGCCTGTTGGCCGCCGATCGCCGCCCCTATAACATCCTGAACCGAGACAAGGCTGAGGCCGTAACGGGCGATCGCCGCCTTGTCGACCTTTATGTCGAGGAGCGGCAGGCCAACGACTTGCTCGACCTTCACGTCCTCCGCGCCTGGCGTCGCGCGCAATATCGCGGCGATGTGATTGGCGGCCTTCAGCATGGCGTCGAAATCTTCGCCGAAGACCTTCACGGCGATGTCGCCGCGCACGCCCGCCAGCAATTCGTTGAAGCGCAGCTGGATGGGCTGCGAAAATTCATAGAGGTTGCCGGGCAGCTGATCGACCAGCTGCTGAATGCGATTGACGAGCTCATCCTTCGGCAAGCTCGAATCGGGCCATTCCTCCTGCGGCTTGAGCATTATGAAGGTGTCGGTGGAATTGGGCGGCATCGGATCGGTCGCCACCTCCGCCGTGCCGGTTTTGGAAAACACATAGGCCACTTCCGGTAACGCGCGAAGGGCGCTTTCGATCTGCTTCTGCATCGCTTGCGACTGCGTGAGAGAAGTGCTTGGAATGCGGTTCGCCTGCATGGCGATGTTCTTCTCGTCCAGAGTCGGGATGAACTCCTGTCCGAGATTCATGTAAAGAACGATCGCGAAGCCCAAGGCGCCGAGCCCGATCGCCATCACTTTCAAGGGCGCCGCCATCGCCCAGGTCAGCAGCGGCCGGTAGACGCGCTTCAGCGCCAGAATGATGGCGTTCTCCGATTCCTCCACATGGCCGGAGACGAAGAGCGCGATCATCGCCGGAAAAAAGGTGAGGGAGAGCAGAAATTCCGAGACGAGCGCGATGATAACGGTCATCGCCATCGGATGAAACATCTTGCCCTCGACACCGGAGAAACTGAGAATCGGTAAATAGACGAGGATGATGATCGCTTGGCCGTAGACTGTCGGCCGCCGCATCTCGACGGCGGAATCGATCACCGTATCAAGCCTTTCGTCGACCATCAGTTGCCGCCCTAGCGAATGTTGGCGCTCTGCAAGGCGGCGCAAGCTGTTTTCCGCGACAATGATCGCGCCGTCGGCGATGAGGCCGAAGTCGAGCGCGCCAAGGCTCATTAGATTGGCGCTGATTTTTCCGACATACATGCCGATCGCCAGACAGAGCATCGTCAAAGGGATGACCGTCGCGGTGACCAGCGCCGCGCGGAAGTTGCTCAACATCACGAAGAGCACGAGGATAACAAGCGCTGCGCCTTCCGCGAGGTTTTTAGCGACGGTCTTGATCGTGGCGTCGACGAGCAGTGTACGGTTCAGCACCGCGCGCGCTTCGATCCCCGGTGGCAGCGATTTGGCGATTTCCTTCATCTTATTGTCGACCGCGATCGACACGCTGCGACTGTTGCCCCCGATAAGCATCAGCGCTGTGCCGATGACGACCTCATCGCCGTTCATGCTGGCGCTGCCCATGCGCAATTCGCGCCCCACGGCGACGTTGGCGAGTTCGCCCACACGTACCGGCACGGCGTTTCGTGTCGTCGCGATGACATTTTGGATGTCATCGATCGTCGTGAGACGCCCGCCGCTCCTGACGACAATTCCGTCGCCGTTGCGCTCTACATAGCCGGCGCCGCGGCTCACATTATTGCGCTCGATGACGGTGGCGAGATCGCCGAAGGAAAGTCCCAGCGCCATGAGCTTGGCGGGATCGGGCTGCACATGGTACTGCTTCACATAGCCGCCAAGCGAATCGATGCCCGCGACGCCCGGCACTGTGCGCAATTGCGGCCTGATGATCCAATCCTGGACCGTGCGCAGATAGGACGTCTTCTCCAAGTCCGTTTTGAGCAGCGCGCCCTCTGGCGTGAGGTACGAGCCGTCGCGCTGCCAGCCCGGCTTGCCGTCCTGCGGCGCGCCAGGATTCTCCTTGTAGCGCACCGTCCACATGTAGATTTCGGAAAGGCCGGTTGAGATCGGCCCCATCCGCGCCTCAACGTGCGGCGGAAAATCTTCGCGCGCCTGCGTCAGCCGCTCATTGACCTGCTGGCGCGCGAAATAGATGTCGACATGATCGGCAAAAACCGCCGTCACTTGCGCGAAGCCGTTGCGCGACAGCGAGCGGGTGTAATCAAGGCCAGGAATGCCCGCAAGCGCGTTCTCGATCGGATAGGTGACTTGCTTCTCCATCTCGAGAGGGGAGAGCGCCGGCGCGCGGGCGTTGATCTGCACCTGGACATTGGTGATGTCGGGTACGGCGTCGATCGGCAGAAGCGTCAGCGACCATGCGCCAAACGCGCCCACGAGCGCTACCAGCAGAACGACCAGCCAGCGCTGATGGACCGAAAAGGCGATGATCCGCTTCATCATGGGATGGCGCCCTTATTCCTCTTCAATTCCGCTCTTGCCCGACTCGGCTTTCAGAACGAAAGTATTGGAGACGGCGATCGTCTCGCCCGGCGTTAAACCTGTCGTGACCTCCATCGACTCATCGTCGGACGCGCCGATCTTGATCTGGCGTTTGACGAATCCCTCCGCCGTGCGCACGAAGACAGTTGGCTCGTTGTCGATCATCTGCATCGCCACACGCGGAATCATCGCTTTTACCCGCGTCTGCTCCAATGCTATTTCGGCGTTGAGCAGCACGCCCGGCCGCAATGCGAAATCCGGATTGTCGAATCGGGCGATCACAAGGCCCGAGCGTGTTTCCGGGGTGATAGTGGCGCTGACGACAGCCACCTTCCCCGCGAAGGCACGCCCATCCGGCGTCGTTATCTGAACAGCTTGTCCCTCGCGCACATTGGCGAGATCGGCGATTGGCGCGGAAAGATCCGCCTGTACGACCGATAGATCGGCGAGGACATAAAGCTCCTTGGCCTGTCCCTCGCCGCCCACTGGCTGGCCGAGGCTGACCATGCGCTCGATAACTCGGCCGGCGAGCGGCGCTCTGATCTCCTTGCGGCGCAGGCTGGAGATCGGCTGACTCGACAGTGCGGCGATCTCCTGTTCGGAGAGATCGAGGGCGGCGAGCTTCTGGCGTGCGAGATCGAGGCGCAGCTTGGCTTCGGCGAATGCCGTCTTGGCCTTGAGGAACAGTTGTTCGGCAGTGATCTTCTTTTCGAACAGACCCTTCTCGCGCAGGAAAAGCTGGTTCTGTAAATCATACTGGACGGAGGCGGCGAGATAGTCGCTCTTGGCCTCGGCGACCTCTCGACTGTCGATGATGGCGATCACCTCGTTCAGAGCGACTTGGCCGCCCAGCTTTTTGCGCAACTCGGCGATTGTCCCGGCGACTTTGGCGGCGACCCGCCCGACGCGGTCAGGATCGGGTGTGACGGCGGCGGGAACGACGATGCGTTTCCTGAGCGTTCCGGGACCCACCGCGGCCATCTCGATCTTGGCCGCTTCGATCTGCCCGGGGGTCAGTTTGACGAGACCCTCGGCGGTCTTTTGCTCAACCTGCTCCTCAGCCGCTTGCCGCTCGCTTGTGAAGCGCGAGAACAGGGATCGCAGAGGCGCTGAAATCTGCGGGAACCGCCACGCCGCCAAGGCGCTCGCGGCGATCACGACAATGACGACAGGGAGAAGCCTACGGGAGAGGCGCGACGCTTCGTTTCCGGCCGCCCTGTCGGCTCGCGGTTCGGGCTGTGGCGTAGCGCGATCGCCGTTGTTTTCGTTTCTCATGCGCTGGCCTGAACCTGGTCCACGCCGGAAAGGTGATAAAATGGCTTTGCAGTGGTTGGACTTCTCATCGGAAGGTGCGCGCCTGATGACATCGAAGCTCGATCGAGATGACCGATCCTAACGGCCGGCGGCTGTCAATTTCCTAGCGGAGTTTGTTAGCGATTTGACAGCATTGCTCACGGATATTGCGCTTATGCGGAAACTGCTCTTACAACCCTGTGTCGGCGTCACGCTCGCGCTTTGGCTGGGCCTGAACGCCAGCGCGGCGTTCGGGGACAACGTCGGGAAGAGCCGCAATGACCACGACACCGCGCTCAGGGCGTTCGAGCACGGGGAGGTCCTCCCGCTCGAATCTGTGCTCTCCGAGGTCCGTAAGGCGGTTCGCGGCGAAGTGGTCGGCATTGCGCTGGAGCAAGAGCGCGGGAACTGGGTTTATCAAATCAAGGTCATCGCGCCAGGTAGCTCGATGGTCGAAATGCATGTCGACGCACGAACGGCCAGGATTTTCGAGATCAAAGGCAAATAATGCGCGTTCTGCTTGTCGAAGACGATGATCGGATCGCCCGCAATGTAAAGGCTGCGCTCACCGACGCAGGCTACATCGTCGACCACGAGTGTGACGGCGAGGAAGCTTGGTTCAAGGGCGACACCGAGGATTACGCGGCTGTCATTCTCGATCTCGGCTTACCCCGTATGGACGGGCTCTCGATCTTGAAGAAATGGCGAGCCAACGGTCGCGCGATGCCCATCCTCATCCTCACCTCGCGAGACACCTGGCTCGAGCGGGTCGAAGGCATCAACTCCGGCGCCGATGACTATTTGCCGAAGCCTTTCAAAATGGAGGAACTGCTGGCGCGTCTTCGAGCGATTGTGCGCCGATCGACAGGCCTGTCCACGCCGATTATCACCATCGGACCCTTGAGCCTCGATACTCGCCAAATGAGGGTGACGCGGGACGGCGTCGCCATTAATTTGACGCCGCAGGAATATCGGCTGCTCGGTTACCTGATGCACCACGCGGGCCGCGTGGTGCCCCATTCTGAATTGCTCGACCAGCTCTTTTCCCACGATTACGAAAAGGACAGCAACGCGGTCGAAGTGCTGATTGGGCGCGTGCGCAAGAAAATCGGCCTCGACTGTATCGAAACGCGCCGCGGTTTCGGTTACGTCATCGGCAGAGACGGATGAACGCCAAATCCCTTCGTTTGCGGCTCTCTATCGCAGCGGCCATATCTTTGACCATCGCCCTCGTGGTTGCGGGAGCAGCGCTCGTCCTGCTCTTCGAGCGCCAGGTTGTCCGCCGGATCGGGATCGAACTCGACACCTACATCCGACAGCTTGCCGCGAACGTCTCCGTCAATCCCGACGGATCGCTTCAACTCAATCGACCGCTGGCGGATCCACGCTTCGATCAACCCTTGAGCGGCCTTTATTGGCAGATCGTCGATGACACTACCCGCGTGAAGCTGCGGTCGCGATCGTTGTGGGACCATGTCATCGATCTCGCCGATCATCCCTTGGAGCCCGGCGTCGTGCACCATCACGACGTGACCGGACCGAGCGGCGAGACTCTATTCACGAGCGAGCGTCGGATAATCTACACCGTCGGCGATGGAACGCGGCGGTTGCGGATCACGGCAGGGCTCGATCGCAAGGAGATCGTCGAAGCTCGAAGCGAGTTCGCCGGCGACGTCGCTCTGTCCCTTGCAATACTGGCTGTGGCTCTACTGTTTGCGTCCTGGGGGCAGATTGCGATCGGGCTCAGGCCACTCGAAGGCCTCCGTCGGAGCGTCAACGCCGTGCGCGCCGGCGAACAAAAGACCGTCGCGGTCGACGAACCGGAAGAGATCATGCCGCTCGTCGCCGAGGTCAACTCGCTGCTCGACGCAAAAGCAAAGGCCATCGAAAGCGCAAAGGCGCGCGCCGCCAATCTGGCGCATGGTCTCAAGACGCCGCTCACAGTTTTAGCGACAGACGCAGAACGGTTGCGGCAAAAAGGCGAGACAGAGATCGCCGACGAACTGCAAGACTTGGCGTTCGGGATGCGTCGCCTCATCAACCATGAGCTTTCCAAGGCCCGCCTGCAATCTGCCCCACGCATAACCACGGAAGGAATTGTAATCCGTGATGTCATCGAGGGTTTGATCAGGACGCTCTCGCGCAGCCCCAAGGGATCGAGAGTCTCCTGGCGCAACGAGGTCTCAACTGAGGTAATCGCTTACATTTCCTCAGAGGACGCGACCGAGCTGTTTGGCGTTCTCCTGGAGAACGCCGTCAAATGGGCGGAAACAGAAGTGCGCATCGCTGTGCAAGGCGAAACGGGCTTGCGTATCGTAATCGAAGACGACGGTCCCGGAGTTTCGGCGGACAAGATCGCCAAACTCGGCCAGCGCGGGGTCAGGCTCGATGAGACAACCGAAGGTTCGGGGCTCGGTCTCTCGATCGCCGCTGATATCGTCGAAGCCTATGGAGGCCGCATGAGTTTTGGAACTCGCGCTCCGCATGGCTTTCAAGTGACGGTCACTCTATCCGGAAACACAGGAGAATCCCGGAACGCCCCGAAGCATTGAGGCGACAGTCAGCGCCACCGTCGCGATTTTCTCGCGAGCAGTCCTTTCCTGAGCCGTCATTTTCGGACAACGCCCAAAGAAATGCGGTTGTTTTTCGCCCGCCCTTCTTCGGTAGCGTTGGTTGCGACAGGCTGGCTTCCGCCATAGCCCTTCGCCTGAAGTCGCGAAGCGCCGACGCCCACTTGGCTCAGTTCGCGCCGGACGAACATGGCGCGCGCATGTGACAGTCTGCGTTTCACGCCCACATTGCCGAGATTATCGGTGTGGCCGCCGATGATCGCTTTTACCTTCGGATAGGCGACGAGTATTTTGGCGACGTTCCGCAGCTGCTCTTTCGAAGACGGCAGCGGTTTTGTCTTGCCCTTCTCGAACTTCAGGCGATCGAGATCGAACCAGACGATCTTTGTGGGCTTCGCTTTATGCTCGATGAATTCAAGCAGTCTGGCTTCGACGCCGGACTTCGGAATCTTCAGCTCCAGACCATTCGGTAGATTTTTTATGACGTAGTCGTCAAGAGTCGCCGCCCGACGTTCCGTCGTCTCCTTCTGTGGGGCGGGAACGACAGACGGCGCCGGCGCCACTTGTTGCGGCGGCGCTGGTTCGATTTTCGCTGATGGCCTTGGCTCAGGTGTAAGGAAATCCGGCGCGTAACTGACGAGGATCGCGCCGATCGAGATCGCCGCCAAAGCCACTGACACGGTCGAGGCAGCGCTTTTTCGACTTTGAACGATCGGATAGGGCCGCTCGGCGACCGTCTTTGCTTTTGTCTTCACATCGCGCGGCCGCAGGAGGCGCAGCGCGTTTGTGACCACCACGAGTGAGGCACCGGCGTCGGCGGCGATCGCGCCCCATAAGGTGGCGAAGCCGGCAAAGGTGAGCGCCATGAAGATCGCCTTGACCCCGAGCGCGAACACGATGTTCTGCCGGATGATCGCGAGCGTTCGTTTGGAGTGGCGCACCAGCCAAGGCAATTTCGAAATGTCGTCGGTCATCAGCGCGACATCGGCCGTTTCGATCGCGGCGTCAGAGCCGATTGCGCCCATGGCGATTCCCAGGTTTGCGCGAGCCAAGGCCGGCGCGTCGTTCACGCCATCGCCCACCATGGCGACCGCGCCGTAACGAGCGACGAGCTCTTCGACTTTCGCGACCTTGTCCTCGGGCGACAGTTCGGCGTACACCTCGTCCATGCCAACCGCGCGCGCGATAGCTTCGGCGGTGATCCGATTGTCGCCCGTCAGCATGACCATGTGCGCAATCCCGACGGCGCGCAGCTGTTGCACAATATCGCGCGCTTCGGGCCGTATCGTGTCGGCGACGGCGATGAGGCCGCAGACATGCCGAGGGTTGCCGACGACGATGACCGTCTTGCCATCCGCCTCCAATGCTTGTGCCTGTTCCGCGGACTGAGCGGTGTTCTGGCCGCGCTCGACGACGTAGCGATGAGAGCCGAGCCAGAATTGTTCGCCGTTGAAGGTTCCGGTAAGCCCCTTTCCTTTGAGAACTTGCACATCCGTAGCTGGCGCCGGGGCGATTCCCTGCGCTTCGGCATGGCGCAGAATGGCGCGCGCGAGGGGGTGTGTGGACCTCGCTTCGAGCGCCGCGGCGCGCGCCAGGAGTTCGGCCTCCGTGTGAGCGCCGAATGGCAGGACGCGCACAACCTCTGGTTCGCCGCGCGTGACGGTGCCCGTCTTGTCCATGGCGATTGCTTTGAGACGGCCCGGAAGTTCGATATAAGCGCCGCCCTTGACCAGCACGCCTTCACGGGCGGCGGACGCCAGCGCCGCGACGATCGAGACAGGTGTCGAAATGACCAGCGCGCAGGGACAGGCGATCACCAGGAGCACGAGCGCGCGATAGAACCAGTCATGCCATGCTCCGCCGAGCGCCAGCGGCGGTCCCAGGAAAACGAGGATGGCGAGACCCATTACGGCAGGCGTATAGACGCGCGCGAAACGCTCCACCCATTGCTCCGAAGGTGCGCGCCCCGCATGCGCTTCTTCCACGAGGCGAATGATGCGGGCGAGCATCGTGTTCTCGGCCGTCTTGACGGCCTCCACAGTCAGCGCGCCATCGCCGTTGACTGTGCCCGCGAAGACCTCGGCGCCGGGCGCCTTTTCGACCGGGACGCTCTCGCCGGTGATCGGCGCCTGGTTGACGGAGCTGCTGCCTGCCATAACGACTCCGTCCAGCGCGATGCGCTCGCCGGCGCGAACGATGTAGCGCTCGCCGGGTTTGACTTCCGCCGCCGCAACGTCCGCCTCCGATCCGTCTGCGCGGATAAGCCTGACGGTCGGCGGCGCGAGATCGAGAAGGGCGGCGATTGCGCGGCGCGCTCGCGCCACGCTCCAACTTTCCAGCGTCAGCGAGAGTGCGAAGAGGAAAGTTACGGTTGCGGCCTCGAACCACTGGCCGATCGCGATGGCGCCAGCGACGGCGACCACCATCAGGAGGTTCATGTCGGCCCGCAGCCCGCGCACCGCGGACCAAGCCTTGACGATGACGAAGCGGATGCCGAAGGCGACCGCGAGAGCGTAGGCGACCGCCTCTGGCGGCGGAGTCGCCTCTCCTTCGTGACCTGCGAGAAGCCGCAGGCCTTCGCCGAGACCGCCGGCGAGCCAGACATGAATGGCGAATCCCGCTGCCACTGACAGACCACTGAGGCTCGTGAACAAAACTTGCTGTCGACGCCGCCGATCGCTGGCTTCGGACGACTCCTTCTCCTCGCGACGCCACTCGACGGCAGTCATGCCGGTACGGCGGACGGCGTCGATAATTTCGTCTGCCGAGACGGACGGGGCGCTGTCGAGCACCGTCATGCGGCCGCTCAAGACGTCGAAGGCGAGATTGTCCTCGCCGCCGACGAGCGGGCCGACCTCGCCGCGCAAGACCGCCACTTCCTCGGCGCAATCCAGGCCTTGGACTTCGAAGCTGTAGCGCCCGCCGCCTCTAGCGGACGGCCGCTTGCCTGTCAGCGCCGTCAGCGTCGCTCGGTGGTTAGAGGCATTCTCTTGATTCATAATCCTCCCCCGCGAAACTGTTCTTGGATCGGCGCTTCTTGCCGAATGGCTACAACTACTGTCGCAGTTTTCCTGGTCAATTTTCTCGCAAAGATTCGCTTTCCGACGTGAAAAGTCGGTGCCCCTGCGGTCAGCCAGGCGCCGCCACGATCCGTTCCCGGCTGGCTGTTTCTGAGGTTCTTCGCCCAAGGCGGAACGAAAAACCGTGAAATGCGTTGTCTTGACTGCGATGCGGCGAAGGCTTGGGTTCGATGTGAAAGCCCTGTGGGCGGGCCGCCCAGTTTAGTCCCGAAGCCTAGTGGGTCGCTTCAGCGAATTTGAATAGGACGCTTCCCCCGGCTGAAGATTCCTGATTCGCTCCGCCATTGATTCGACCTCGGGAGGCGAAGATGGCGCGGGAAGCGATCGGCGTGAAGCGGTATGCGGTGCGCTTGAGCGGCGAGGAGCGGGCGCATCTGGAAGCCATGCTGCGCAAGGGCAAGCATGGGGCGAAGACGCTGGTAAAGGCTCATATTTTGCTGAAGGCGGACGTTTCCGAGGCGGGCGAAGGCTTGAGCGACGGCGAGATCATCGAACAATTGGAGACGAGCGCGTCGATGGTCTATCGGGTGCGCAAGCAGCTCGTAGAGGAAGGCTTCGCCGCGGTCTTGACGCGCAAGCCGCACACGCGTCCCTCCGTGCCGCGGATTTTTGACGCGAGAAGGAAGCCAGGCTGATAGCCTTGTCCTGCTCGACGCCGCCGAAAGGCTATGCGCGCTGGACGTTGCGGCTGCTGGAAAAGAAAGTCGTCGAGCTCGAAATCGTCGAGACGGCGAGCGACAGCACGATCGGTCGTGTCTTAAAAAAACATTCTCAAACCCCATCGCAAGCAGCAGTGGGTGATTCCCCCGCAGGCCGACGCCAGCTTCGTCGCGGCGATGGAGGACGTGCTCGACGTTTATCAGCGTCCGCATGATCCCGCGCGGCCGGTGGTCTGTCTCGACGAAACCTCGAAGCAGCTGTTGAAGGAGACACGCGCGCCCATTGCAATGCGGAAAGGCCAGCCGCGGCGTGTCGATTATGAATATGAGCGCAACGGAACCGCCAGCATCTTCATGATCTTCGCGCCGCTCGAGGGACGGCGGGATGCCATCGTAACCGAGCGTCACACGGCGATCGATTACGCCCATGCGCTCAAGCATGTGGCGGACGAGATGTTTCCACGCGCCGAAAAGATCGTACTCGTCCAGGACAATCTGAACACGCACAAGCCTGCGTCGCTTTACCAGGCATTTGCGCCGCAGGAAGCGCGCCGCCTGACCGAGCGCTTCGAATGGCATTACACGCCGAAGCACGGAAGCTGGCTCGACATGGCAGAGAGCGAGCTCAGCGTTCTCTCCTCGCAATGTCTCGACCGGCGTATCGGCGATTTGGCCACCCTGCGCGACGAGGTCGCGGCCTGGGTCGCCGCCCGCAACAAGCATCAAGCCAAGGCCGACTGGCAGTTCACAGCCGACGACGCCCGCGTCAAACTCAAATCCCTCTACCCAATCTTCCCGTTCAAAATCGTTGAATCGGCCCACTAGCCCGCCCGGCGGCCATCTTGCCGGCGATCATGGCCCGCGCCGACGAGAAACGGCTGGCAGAATACGGGAAGGAGCAGATTTATGTTTCGGAAACTTTCAATGGTTGCCGCCTTTGCGGCAACTTTGGCCTTTCCGACGGTCGCGCTCGCCCAGCATCATGACGATCACTGGGATGAGCATGATTTTGTGTCCTGCCGACAGATCTTGAGGCCTGCTCGTATGACCATGACGACCACCACACGGGAGTATTTTGCTGATATTGCTTTAAAGCATACTGATCGAAGTGCCCCCCGAACGAGATTTCATCAGCATCGCAAGAGTCCGTGTGAGCGCGAACCACCGAGGCATTGGACGAGACTGCCAGAACGAGGCTGAGATGACAAGATAGGGCGGACGCGGAAAGCTGCCACCTCGCCGTTTTCCCGAGCGGGTCGCCCCTATTTCGAAGACAATCTGAATTTGCGGGACCCTGCACTTGAACATTGGGCCACGCGCAACATTCTTCCCTGACGCGAGCGTACTTTTTGACCGGAGCGCCGGATGACGACTCTCGATTTAGCCGACCCTCTCCGCCGGGACGTTCTTTACGTCGCGACCGGCGCATGCGCCGTCGTGGCGACGGCGGCCGCGATCTGGCCTTTGATCGATGCGTTGAACCCTGACGCCTCCAGCGTTGCCGCGGGCGCGCCGATCGACGTCGATCTTGGCGGGCTCGAGCCGGGCGGGAAAGTGGTCGTGCGCTGGCGCGGGCTGCCGGTGGTGATCTTCAGCAGGCCAGATGCGGCGCTGGAGAAATTGAAGGACCCCGCGTTGCTCTCCGAGCTTGCCGATCCCGACTCGGAAGTCTTGCAACAGCCGCGCTACGCTCGGAACTGGCATCGCTCGATCGACCCCACCTACGCCGTTCTCGTCGGCGTCTGCACGCATCTCGGCGGCATTCCGCTCTATTATCCGACCCCGAGCGATGCCGAGCCGACCGCGGACTGGCCCGGAGGGTTTTTCTGCCCTTGCCACGGCTCGAAATTCGATTTGGCCGGCCGCGTCTACAAGGGCGTGCCGGCGCCATATAATCTCCCCACGCCACCGTATCGGATGATCAGCGACAGAATCCTGAGGATTGGTGAGAATCCTTCAGGCGAGAAATTCGAGATCACGTCCGTCGTCCAAATATGAGCCGATGCTCCAGCGCAGGTGAAAAGAGGCCTCGATCTTTTGCAGAGCGCAAGGCGATCGCGGCGAAGCGCGAAATTCCGCATTATTTCCTTACCGAAACAGCTGATCTCCACGATTCGTTATTGCGGCGCCGCGTGAAAGCCCGCGCTAAAGGCCATGCCTCCGATAAACCTCAACTACTCTAGTGGTGAAAAAACCCGCGGCCGTGAGGCTGCGGGCAAGGACAGAGTGTGCCTGTCGCTAGAGGTTAAGCGCCGACGACAAGCCCGGACAAGAATATGGATGGCGCCCTAAAGAGCAAGCGTGGCAGGCTCGTGAAGCGAAGCTTGGCCGATGCTTCCCGCCGCCTCCTTCAGGGGTCACTGCTTGCGCCGCAAATCCTCGGCAGGACTCCATTCGGCGAGATCGTCGAACACGCGCCCCGCATCCCCAGCGCGCTAGTCGGATCCGCTGGATGCGGACGAAGAGCGCGGATGGTGGAGTCGGTGGGAGCGATCATTCGGCCTATTGCACGCCGAAGCCATACTGCTCCGTCGCTCCATAAAGCCGCGCTGCTCGCAGCCTTCTCAATTGGCCGCACGTCAAGCTTGCCAAGCTCTCAGACCGTGGCGAAAGCACGATAAAGAACTTCGAGCCAGGTCGATCTGTCCCAACGATAAACGCATCATGATCGACTCGACGCATCTGAAGCGCGTCGCACGGCGGTAAGCCTTCTAAAAAAGGGGTTCTTTCCCGCTGTATTGGGCGCGCGATAGGCGGGCTGAACCGAAGGCCAGATGAGCGACCACAAGGGCGCCGGCCTTATGTTCCGCGCCCTGCCCAAGGCCAAAACGCTGATCGCCGACAAGGGCTATGACAGCGACGCCTTCCGCGCCGCGCTTAAAGCGCGCGAAACAGCGGCGTCCCGTCGCGCACAGTATCCGCCATGAAAATAGGGCGCGTCAGAATAGGTCAAAAAGCTCGTCGCTGCTTTATGCTTATTGGCGCACGTTCTTGCCAATCAAATTGAAGTCGCGATAATCTATTTTCCATACGGCGGGGCGCGCCAGCGGCATTTTCAACGGATCAACTCTCCGAAAAAACGCCACGCTATATTCATCCGCCGTGGGCGCTGCAACGCCTTACGCGACCTCGAAGGCCTGCGTGGAGGTTAGGCGGTAGCGGTTCTGGACTTGGACGGTGACATGTTCATCGTGGTGGATATTGGCGGCACCAAGACGCGGGTTGCGCGATCCCGCGACCTTGAAACCTTGGACCAAACCGTCATCGTCGCTACGCCCAACGATTATCGATCCGGACGCGACCGACTCATCGCCCTTGCACAGGAACTCAGCGGCGGCGAGCGCGTGGAAGCGCTCGCGGTCGGGGCGCCGGGGGTCATTTCACGCGACAGACGCACGCTCATGCATGCGCCGAATCTTGCCGGCTGGGACGGCGCGTCGCTGGTAGACGATCTGCAACACGTCCTTGGCGCGCCCGTAATACTCGAAAACGACACCGCCATGGTTGGGCTCGGTGAGGCGACATTCGGCGCCGGCAGAGGCGCTACGATCCTCGCTTATGTGACGGTGTCGACCGGAGTCAATGGCGCGCGCATCGTCGATGGCGTCATTGACCGCGCAATATTCAATTTCGTGATCGGCGAGCAGATTCTCGGAACCGTTCTCGATGCGCCTACTCTCGAAGACCTCGTGTCCGGACATGCGATCGGCGAGCGCTTCGGCGCGCCGCCGGAGAGTTTGGCGAAGGATCATCCCGTTTGGGACGAGCTCGCGCGGATCGTCGCCATCGGACTGCACAATACGGTGGCCTATTGGTCGCCTGACCGCTTCGTTATCGGCGGCTCAATGATGAAGGAGGTTGGCGTTTCGATTGACCGAACTCGAAGCGCGCTGCTTCTATTGCGGCGGAAAAATCCAACGAGTCCCGATATTGTTCACGCGTCGCTCGGCGATCTCGGGGGCCTGTGGGGCGGCCTCGCGCGGCTACGAAACAAGAGATGAAGAGCGTCATTACGCTAACAGCAATTGCCGATGGCGCGCGACGCGGCATTTCGACCGGCATGAGCCGTGATGAATGCCGCGTAGCTCCAGGCGAGGTTTTTCGCTGATGTCTGCACGCCGTCGTCGCGACTAAATTGTTCCGCCAACTCGCCGGTCGGCGGCGTATATATTCTGACGGTGGCCATAAACATGTCGCCGCGCTTCAACGCCGCTTCCGCGAGTTTTCGCCGACCTCCCGGCGTGTTGAACGCTTGCCCCGGCATCGCGTCAAACATGCCGGTGAACATCTCGCGCTGCTCCAGAGAAATCTCGATCGCCGCGAGCCGCACCAGGCTTTCGGCGAGCAGGTAGTAGAACTGCGCGACGCCGAGCGTCGAAAAGTAATAGGCGCCGCCACTGAAATAGACGTCGCCGCAATAGCGGCCCATTGCCGGCCCCCAATCGGCGGCGCGATCCTGATTGATCTTGTATTCCGACGTGAAGAGGCTCTCGAGTCGAAGAAGCGTCGAGAGCACCTTGGGGTCGAGCACGCCATGCCGGTCGCCGGAACGCGCGGCATGAATCACGCCGAGTACGACGGCGATGTCGAGACGGCGCGCGTCAGGAATTGTCGAGGGCTGGACGAAATCGGGAAGAAAAGCGCGATAATAGCTCGCATCCTTATCCAAATGCGCGTCAAGGCATCGCGAAATGTCATCTGCGGCGGCTCTGAAGGCGCGCGACCTAGCGGCGTCTCCCTTCTGTTCAAGCCATTCCGCGCCCTCAACGAGCGCCGCAAGCTGAAGCAGACGCGTATAATAATGATGGCCGCGAATTTCCTCCCAGAGATCGAAACAGGCGTCGCGCCAATGATTGAAGGTATAGTCGAGGTCCGCTTCGAGAAGTTGTTCGGCGATGCCTAAATCCGCTCGTTGACGAAACGCTTCCAGACGCCACACCCGCAGCGCCGTCAACGCGCGCAGCGCCGGGCCGTCATTCTGGGGACGCGCCCACCCTAATATGTCGAGCGTTCCGTCAGGATTGTAACGTGCTTCGCCAAGCACGCGGTCGCCGGTCACCTGACGAAGTTCCTTTTCGGAACGAACATGACGCAGGAAATCGGCGCTCACATTTCGGCGAAAATCGCCTCTCTCCGCTACGACGCGGCCATCCAGCCGACAAAGGTCGAGGCTGAATTGCATGAAGTCGGAAATATGATCGAGTGCGTCCGGGCCGAGCGTTCTGTCCTCATAGAGAACGCGTAACGCGTCGATGACGATCGCCGAATCTCGCAGCCAGTGAAAAAAATAATCTGGATCGGGATCGTAGGCCGCGATTTGGGGAGACGCGAGGACCGAGCCGTGCGCAGGACGGATTTGTTGGCCAAGATGCGCGCGAATCTTGACGAGTTGCGTTGCGGAAATCGCGCGAAGCATCGCCTTCGCTGAGAAGGCGCATTGATGCGTCATCCAGTCAAGGAGACTATCGGCGCTCGAACTCATGCCACGCCACTCCGAGAAGAGATCGCTCTACTGCGACCCTTGATTGGTTTACCGCGTCGCCGCTAGCAGATAGGCCGGGCAAGCCGCTGACCAGACACATCCAGCTTGAGGTTCACGACACGCCGGAAAAAGTCGCCCAGCGCAGAAACGCCACTGATCGAGATCAATGCCGAATCCGGCAGTTCCTGTTGGAAATTGGAGATAAATGTTCGCCTCGCTTCGGGCGCGAGCGTTTCGAGAGCGGCGTCGATGATCACCCCCGCGGCTTGTGAAGAAAGAGCCTTGCGAAGGCGAGCGCCTGTTGCTCGGGCGCCGTCAACTCATGATCCCAGCGCGCCACCACGTCGAGAGAGGGAACGAGCCGCGTCAAACCAAGCTGCTCTAGCGCCGAAATGAACTCCTGATTCGAATATTTCGACCATGGATCGGGGTAGCCGAGCGCCAGAGCGCCAGCGATGAT
Organism: Methylocystis sp.; assembly: GCA_022843525.1. Classification (GTDB taxonomy): domain Bacteria; phylum Pseudomonadota; class Alphaproteobacteria; order Rhizobiales; family Beijerinckiaceae; genus Methylocystis. The sequence goes on from JALHNR010000001.1 coordinate 24,329, forward strand.
GCCGTAGACGCCCAGCTGCCGCCCGACCCCGGAAAGGTCCTTGCGGTTGATCGCGTCGTAAAATGGCTGGCTCCAGGCGTTTAGTTCGATCTGCGCATAGGCTGTTGCGCCGACGATGACCACCAATCCGAGAGCCAGCCAGACAATTGGGTTTCGCTGAGGCGAGACAAGCAGCACATGCGCCATCGCACGGAATTGTGAAAAGAGTCCTGGCTCCAAGATCGTCGCGTCGTCGACTTTCTGTTTCTCTCGTTCTTTTGGTTCATTCATTGGCAGCGTCCTCGTGGAAATCAATAAATCGCCGAGTCATGAAGTGTGTTTGACCAAACATGCGCGGCGACGGCGCTGGCGACAACAATAAACTCGACTGTACCACCGGAAAGTACGGCCGGTTGCCGCTGGAATGCGACGCTTGGCAGCGTTTGGTTCGCAGCGCCAAAAATCGGGTATGCTTTTGATGTTGAGCCATTAGGTCCGAATGGGAGAGTGCTGCGATTGGGTCGCGATGGATAGAATCGAAGCGCTTCTTGCGCGAATGACCCTTGATGAAAAGGTCGGCCAGATCAATCTGGTGACGGCGGGGCAGACCGTGACCGGAGCTCAAGGCTCCGGTGACGTGACGGCGAGCATCCGCGCGGGAAACGTCGGCGGAGTGTTCAATGTCTGGGGTCGCGCGGCGATCGCCGAAATGCAGAAATGCGCGGTCGAGGAAACGCGACTTGGCGTTCCGCTTTTTTTCGCCCTCGACGTGCTTCATGGGCACAAGACGATTTTTCCCATTCCGCTCGCCGAGGCCTGCGCGTTCGACCCGTCTCTGTGGGAGAGAACGGCGCGCGCGGCGGCGCGGGAGGCCTCGGGCGACGGGATTGATCTTACCTTCGCGCCCATGCTCGACGTGACGCGAGATCCCCGTTGGGGACGGATTGCCGAAGGTCCTGGCGAAGACCCCTTCGTCGCAACGAAATTCGCGGAAGCGAAAGTCCGGGGCTTTCAGGGCGCCGATCTCGGGAACGCCATGGCGATAGCCGCCACTGCCAAACACTTCTGCGGCGGTGGGGCGGCCACGGCCGGCCGCGACTATGCGCCAGTCGATATTTCCGAACGGACTTTGCGTGAAGTTTATCTGCCGCCTTTTAAGGCGGCCGTGGCCGCAGGATGCGCCGCGATCATGCCGGCGTTCAACAGCGTCGCCGGAATTCCGATGACGGCCGCGACAAAGCTGCTGCGCGACTATGTCAGGGGTGAACTCGGTTTCGAAGGAGTGGTTGTCAGCGACTACACCGCCATCCCGGAGTTGATCGAACATGGCGTCGCGGCCGATGTCGTCGAGGCGGCGGCGCTCGCTCTTAGAGCCGGCGTCGACATGGATATGGTGAGCGGCGCCTTTCTTCGTCTGCCGGAGGCGCTGGCGCGCGGACTGGTGTCGATTGCCGATATCGACGCCTCTGCGCGTCGCGTTCTCGCACTCAAACAGAAGCTTGGCCTATTGGACGATCCCTATCGACGTGTGTCTATATCAGCTGTCCCACAATTCGATACAAAGAATTTGGCGCTGGAAGCGGCGCGGCGCGCAATCGTGCTTCTTACCAATGACGGGACTTTACCTCTTTCGCCAAAAGCGAAGCGGATCGCAGTCATCGGGCCACTCGCAGAGACGCGCTCTGAAATGCTGGGGCCATGGGCGGCGACAGGCGACCCTGACAAGGGCATTACAATTCTTGACGGCCTTCGCGCATTGCTTCGCGATTGCGACATCATGCATGAATCGGGGGGCGGAATTGACCGTGCCGATTCTGGCGCAATCCACGCGGCTTGCGCGTTATGCGAACAGGCGGAGTTGATCGTCCTTTGTGTTGGAGAAGCGTCCTGGATGAGCGGCGAGGCTGCGAGTCGCGCGTCACTCGATCTACCGGGTCGACAGCGAGAGCTCGCGGAACGCGTTCTCTCGATTGGGAAGCCCGTCGTCGTCATTCTTTGTTCTGGACGTCCATTGACCGCGCCATGGCTGGTTGAGCGTGCGCAAGCCGTGTTGGCGACATGGTTTCTCGGTCACATGGCGGGCGCCGCCATCGCAGACGTTCTGACCGGGCGGTTCAATCCCACCGGGCGTCTCGCCGTGACGTGGCCTCGGGACGTTGGCCAAATCCCGATATCATACAGTGAACGCTCGTCGGGCCGGCCTTTCGATTCTTCCAATCCCTTCACGTGCAGATATCTCGATCTTTCAAGCGAACCACTCTTTCCTTTTGGTCACGGCCTTTCTTATGCGCATGTCGTTTTGAGCAATCTGCGCGTGGAGCCCAGAACCTTCAGGCTGGAAGATGCAGTTCGGATTTGCGTGGACGCGCGCAACGAGGGCGACGTCGCCGCTGAAAGCACGATTTTTCTCTTCGTGCGCGACCGGGTCGCCACAGTCGCGCGGCCTGCGCTCGAACTGAAGAACTGGAGCAAAGTTTTGCTCGACGCAAAAGAGACCAAGACGGTCGCGCTTACCCTGTCGACGAGCGAACTCCGCTACCTTTCCGAGAACTTCACTTGGGTGGCTGAAGCAGGTGAATTCGAGATCTGCGTTGGCCTTGATGCACAACGAAGCTCAATCTTGACCCAGAGAGTGGTTCTTTTGTGAACCTTGCGCCGCCTATAGCACGATCGAAGGTCATACACGCAGTGTCGCGGGATTTATCGCCGGTAAACTGCGACGCTTAGGCAAAAGCGTGGATGTCGTCGATTGGATCGGGTCGCTTGCGCCCGAGGCGCGCAAAAAAACTTTTTCACATCCTCGAAAAAGAATTGGCGACGACGACCCTCGTTTGTATCTGCGTACCGCAGGCGCAGGACAAGTTCTACGCGCGTGTTCTGCACTCAGCGTCTCACGGTCCCTTGCCCGCCTCGTGCTTCGACCCCGAAAAAGGAGGAAGTCGTTTCTGCGAGCCCACGCTAAAACATATCCTGGCGAAGCAAGCAGCTTCGCCGTCTGAAAATGTTACAGAATGAGAATTTCGCATCCGTTCGCGCGCCACGGCTGATTCCAGTTTGGCATGACGAGCACCCAAGACCTGCAGGATCCGTCGACGATGACAGCCAATCAGATACGCCGCGTCATCCCCAGCCAAAAACGGGCGCTGTCGGACGCGGAGCTGATCGATCTCGTGCAGCGGCAGACAGTCCTTTATTTTTTGGGACGGGTGCATCCATCGAGCGGCCTTGCGCGCGATAGCAGAGGGCTCCATTCGGATCCAAAGGATGATGCAGTCGCGGTCGGCGGTTCAGGCTTTGGCGTCATGGCCATCATCGTCGCAAGGAAAGAGGATGGATTACGCGGGAGGACGCCGTAGCGCGTCTTGCGCTCATGCTCGATCTCCTCGAGCGCGCGACTTGCCACCAAGGACATTTTCCGCACTTTATGAATGGTCGCAATGGCGCCACTGTGTCGTTCAGCCGAAAGGACGATGACGGGCTGATATCGTCGAGACCTCGTTTCTTTTTCAGGGACTGCTGCGAGGCCGCGGCGGCTTCTTCGATCACATCGGATCTATCGAATCCCCGCGAAGCGATCTACTCCGTCACGACAACTTGCTTTTATGTCGGCTACGCGCGCGCAACCATTGATCCTCCGTCTCCCTGAGCCAAGTAACGCCTGTGCCAGAACAGCCATGCAGCCGGATAAGACAACAATCGAAAGAGCGTTTGACCTTGCTCGCTCCGGAGCGAGTCGCACGATCACTGAGCTCATCGCGCGCCTTGATCGCGAAGGCTGTGACGGGCATCAGATCCAAGGGCGCTTTCTCCGAAAGCAATTCACGGCTTTGATGGAGGCGGAAGCTAATGCGCCTGATGGGAATTGCTCATATGAGACGCGAGCCATGGCTGTGAAAACTGACCAGAATTCCGCATTACCGCAAGCGGCGGGAGCGCCGGGCGAACCTCAGCGCTGGTGTTCGTGCCACCACTTCAGAGCAATGCTAGCGTTGCTTGTTACGCTTGTGCCATGGCAGCTAGCTGCAACGACCTGGCATTATATCGATCCTCTCCTCACATTTATTTCAGCGAGGGTGAATGCAGTTCGTTTCGACCATCATCTGTCCGTTGCGGCCTTCGATCGGCTGAGGCGATGCCGCCTGACGCCTGCCAAATCATTGGTGAATGCAAAGGATGTGGCGCGCTGCTGAGGCCGAAGGCGGGAGATTGCTGTGTCTTCTGCTCATATGGCAACGTGCCATGCCCGCCGATTCAGGAAGCAAAGGAGCGCGGGCGCGCCGGCGGATGCTGTTCTCAGGCTTAGAGGCCTGCCGATTGCCATCACAGTCTGGTAAGCGCCAACGACGCGATGGTGGCGCCGACTTCGGCTCCGGCGGAGGGATTGTACTGCGATTTGGACAATCGCGCTTGGTGGAGATCAGCGCTTTCGCGCGTATCAACCGCTTGCCCAGCTCGGCATCTTGCCCGCATTGAAGACTGGCGCTTGGATTTGCTGAGTCTCCTCAGAACGACTTGAGTGAAAAAGGCTGGAGAAATGAGCTCCGAAAGATCCGGTCACTTGAATCATCGCCTGACAATTTCGGTCGACGACCAATTCATCCGAGCTCTGAAAGCTTACATGAAAGCGAGACGATACGCAGGCGTTTCTGAGGCAATTAGAGATCTCGCTTGGGGCGCCTTTATGGAGGTCGAGATTGCGGTCTCAGAAGATGAAAAGTGCATGGCTGCTCTGGCGTATGCCTATGATTTCAAAACACGAAACCTAGCCAGCAGACTTGGCGGCCTTTATGCCGAATCTGAACTTGTCGTTTCCGTTTCAAAAAGCCAATCCTCGGCCAGAAAATTTGTGGAAGTGGCCATCTTAAAGGGCCAAAGAAAAGATGTAGAGCAATTCGCAAAAAAAATACTCGCAGAGCGAGGCGTTACCGACGGTCAATTGAGTCTTTTTCGTATTTGAACCGCTACTACTGCGGAAAAGTCATGTGTGACCCATTTGCCACAGATGGCGCACAATCGCGATGCCGTCGAAAAATCACCCTTCAACTTTGGCGGTTAACGTCTGAGAATAAGCTGAATTACATAATTCCTCATACGTGAGCCGCCCCGTGAACCGCCGTCTTCTGACCTCTACCTCTCGTTTCGTCCTTATAGTCAGTTTGGCGTCGTTCGCGGGCGATGCCCTTGCTCAGACGGCATTGCCGACAATCAATGTTGGCGGACACGCGGCGAAGCGGACGACGCATAGGCAGGCGGCGCGTCCGCAAGGCCCTGCGCGGCCAACCACGCTTGTCGAAGTCGCGCCGGGGCCTTCGTCAGAGCAGGATACCGCGCTCGGGCCGAAGATCGATTATCCGACGGGTCCGAAGGAAATGAATTCGTCGAGCGAAAGGTTTTTTACTGGCGGACAGGTCAACGCCATCCCCTTCTATCGTCCTGGAGAGGCGCTCGAAGTCGTGCCGGGTCTGGCCGTGACCCAGCACAGCGGCGAGGGCAAGGCCAACCAATATTTTCTACGCGGCTTTGATCTCGATCACGGTACCGATCTCGCGCTTTATCTCGACGGCATGCCCATCAACATGCGCACCCATGGCCATGGCCAAGGCTGGGCCGATGCGAATTTCATTATGCCCGAATTGCTCGCGTCGGTGGATGCCCGGAAGGGTCCCTATAACGTCGAGGATGGCGACTTTTCGAACGCCGGCACAATCCGCATGCAGTATTTGAATAGGGCGCCTCAAGGCGTTTTCACGACGAGCGCCGGCGAATTCGGTTTCGCGCGCCAGTTCGGCATGAAGTCATGGGCTTTCATGGGCGGCGACATTCTCGGAGCCGCAGAGGCGTCCGTTTATGATGGCCCCTGGGTCGTTCCAAACAGAGCGCGCAAGGTCAACGCGGTGTTGCGCTGGATTCGCGGCGCCGAGGCCGACGGCGTCGGCATTACCGGCATGGCCTATGCCAATCGGTGGAACTCGACCGACCAGATTCCCTTGCGCGCCGTTGAGCAAGGACTGATGTCTCGTTGGGGGACGATGAACCCGACGGATGGCGGCGACGCGACGCGGTTCAGCATATCCGGCCACTGGAGCCAGCTCAGCGAAACGAACTATTCTCGAATCGAGGGTTACGCTGTTCATTCGACGTTGGATTTGTTCAGCGACTTCTCCTATTTTCTGAGTCATCCCGTTCTTGGCGACCAATTCCGTCAGTTCGATCGAAGAACGATCCTGGGTTCGAACGGCATTCACGGCATTAAGTTCAACGTGGCGGAAACGCCCTTCGAATTGCGCTTCGGCTACCAGACGCGCTGGGACGACATCCGGGTAGGATTACAGGACACTTACATCCGTAGGCCTTACGATACCGTGCGCAACGATCGCGTGGGCGAGGCGAATTTTAGCTTATTCAGCGACATAAAAACCAAATGGACTCCCTGGCTGACGACCGTCGTCGGCACGCGCTGGGATTATTATTGGGCGAGCGTCGGCGGCATTCAGACCTACTTAGCGTCACCCATCGTTGGTTTCGTCGGTGACAATCCGGCTCAACCGGTCCGCCTATGGACCGCCCCGTTTAACAACGGGGCGAGCACTGGACAACTGCTCAGCCCCAAGGCGTCGGTGATCATCAATCCGTTCGACGACAAGACTGATTTCTATCTCAACTTTGGGCGCGGCTTCCATTCGACGGACGCGCGCGGCACGACGCAGACGTTTTCAACAACCGAAGCGTCGGACGATCTCGGCTATGTGTTCGCGCAACGTCGACCCCTGCTTTCGCCGTCAACGGGCGCTGAAGTCGGCATGAAGACCAGAGCGATCGATAATCTGGAGTCAGCGCTGACGCTCTTCTGGATCCAGCTTCAGTCGGAAAACGTCTTTGCTGGCGACGAAGGCAATACAGTATTTGGCCCTCCGAGTCGCCGCATCGGGTTTGAATTCACGAACCATTATCGGCCGGTTTCTTGGTTGAGTTTCGAAGGCGACCTGACCATGACAGATGCGCGTTTCCTTGGTTTCGATAAGGATCAGGCAGACCTCTACCTTCAGCTGCTACAGCCTGACGCGCTGCCCTGGGGAACGTTTCTTGGAAACAAGCCCGGGAATTTTCTGATCAACGCCGCGCCTATTATTGCGACCGCGGTTCTGGAACTGGGCGAACCGACAGGCTGGTTTGGCGCGCTGAAATATCGGTATATCGGCCCGCGGGCTTTGACCCAGGACGGCTTCTTCAAAAGCCCCGCGATCGGCACGGTGAATGCGCGCATAGGTTATCGCTGGAAGGAGGGTTGGAAATTCCAGCTCGACGTCTTCAACATGCTCAACTCGCGTTCGATGTCGATCGCTTATGGATATGGCTCATTGATTGGAACGGACCTGCTCTACCAAGCCTGCAACGGCCTCATAGCCGTGCCGGTGACGGGCGCCAACTGCGGCGTTGGCCGGATGGATATTCACGCGCATCCGATTGAGCCGCCGGCCTGGCGCCTCACTTTCGGCGGACCGATTGAATTTGATCCGTCCGTCAAGGGCCCCGACCTGATGGAGCCTTTCAATCTCGTAAAATTCTGGGAATGAGTGTCGTTGCCTCATCGCGCGCTATCGGAGCCTGCGCGTGCCGATCGCGCGGACCTTTGAAGGGCGTTCCGAGGCGACGCGCTGACTGGGAACAGGTTGATTTGATAACTCCAGCGCTTATTGTGTTGTCTCCGCAGGACCTGCAGCCATCTCCCAGGACCGAATGTTTGATGCTCAGCAAACGACCGCGCGACCTCATCCTGAGGGCATGCTTGAGCATGGCGACAGCCTTGGGGCTTAGCGGCTGTGCTCTCACGCCCCCTGGCACGACGGACGAGCAAGCCAAGCTGAGCGAAGTTTCCGAGCACTTCGAGCCGCCGATTGAGGCTCGGGAGTTGCCGGCTTTGCCTGCGGTTGCCAACTGGCGCGACGTCCTGCACAGGGCGTTCCTGGCCAACGGCGAATTGGAATCGGCCTATTTCGAGTGGAAGGCGGCTTTGGCCCGGGTCGACCGGGACGCGACCTGGCCCAACACCAATTTGATGTTCGGCTACCGCTATCTGTTTTCGCGTGACCAGATGAAGACATGGGACCGCATGACGCTCAGCGGCTCCTTCATGCCGTCCACGACCCTGCAGTTGCCGATCAAAACGTGGACCGCTGGAAAAGTAGCGCTGGAGGCGGCCAGAGCGGCCAGCGAGAGATTTCGAACCGTCAAGTTCGAGCTTCAGCGGAAGGTTCTCACCGCTTATTTGGATTTGGCGCTGGCCAGGGAAAAAGTCCGCATCGAGCGCGACAACGTAAATCTTCTCAAGCTCTTGACGAGCTCGGCCGCCGCTCGGAGCCAAGCTGGCGCTCCCCTGCAAGACATGCTGAAGGCCCAGACCAACTGGGAGCTGGCGAAGAACAACCTGCTGAACCTGGAAGCCGAGGTCCGCTCGGCGCGCAGCAAGCTCAACGGTCTTCTTGCTCGCGACGCCGAGGAGCCGCTGAACCTTCCGCCGACTTTGCCCGCCGCGCGTCCCGTGATCGGTAATGATGCTCGCCTCATAGAGGTCGCCGTCGACCAAAACCCGGAATTGGCCGCTCTCGCCCGCCAAGTGGCCGGACGCAAGGACGCCATAGATCTCGCCAGGCTGGAATTTCTGCCGGATTTCGTGCCATCCGGGAGCATCACCGGCAACATTGAAAGAACTGCCGAAATGTTTGTGATGGTGCCGACGAGGATCCCGGCGATTCTCGCGATGATCCGGGACACGGAGGCGATGGCGCGGTCATCGGAAGCAGTCCTGCGGCAAACTGAGAGGGACCGCGCTGCGACCTTCGTCGCCAACCTTTACTTCATGCGCAACGCAGAGCGACAAACGAGTTTTTACCGGCGGCGGCTGGTCCCTGTCGTCGAGCAACTGATCAACAGTTCGCGCGAAGCTTACGCAGCGGGAAGCGTGCAGTTCGCGGATCTCATCGACAGCCAGCGGACTTATATTTCAGTGCGAGTCTTGGTCGCCGAAGCCAGGATCGAGCGAGAAAAGCGGCTGGCGGAACTCGAAGCTCTTGCGGGCGTGGACATAGAAACGCTCGGTCGGCCAGAGATGGCGCCGCCGGAGCCGCCAGAATAAGCCTCTCGGCAATAACCTGGACTGCAATAGGCCGGAGCGGCGACACATGACCACAATGGGGATACGCATGCCGGCAAAGCGACGCGGAAGTTTGAGCGGGCTGGCGCTCGCGACGCTGTTGGCTTCCAGCGTCGCTTACAGAGTTAGCGGGCAAGAAACTGGGGCGCCGGACAACACCATGTCCCAGATGAAAATGCCGACATCGAAGGATGCGTCCAAGGTTGGCGCGCTGCCGCCGGGCTATGCGGAAGTCAGCATTGCTGCAGATGTTCAGCAGCGCATCGGGGTCACGCTGGGAACCGTGCGCCGGACGCCGTTGACAATGACGATACGCACTGTCGGGATCGTGCGCCCGGATGAAACCAAACTCGCGCACATTCACCTGAAAACGGAAGGATGGGTCGAGAAGTTGTTTATTACCTTCACCGGACAGAAAGTGAAAGCTGGCGAACCGATGCTCTCGATTTACAGCCCCGCCTTCTACGCGGCGCAACGGGAGTTCTTGGTGGCGCTGCAGTATAGCAGGTCCGCGCCCTCGTCGGGTCAGCAAAACGTGGTCGACACTGCCCGCCAACGGTTGGCGCTATGGGACGTTCCAAAGAATACGATCCAGGCGCTGGAGAAGACCGGGAAGCCGAGCAAATCACTTATCATGCGCAGCCCGATTTCGGGGACGATTTTGGAAAAGAAGACGTTCGAAGGCCAATACGTCGCACCCCAAGGCGAATTATATGTGGTCGGCGACCTTTCGACAGTGTGGGTGCAGGGCAAGGTCTTCGCGTATGAATTGCCGCATATTGCGCTCGGAATGCCGGCGACGGTCACATTTCCGTCGTTGGCGACGCGAAATTTCATCGGCAAAATTGTGTTTATCGATCCGGTCGTCGACGAGATGACCCGATCGGTGCAAGTTCGCGTGGAAGTGCCCAATCCCAATGGACTGATCAAGCCCGGCATGTTTGCTCATGTCTTGATCAGCCACGTCATGGGTAGTGGTTTGACCGTTCCAACATCCGCCGTCATCCGCACCGGCGAGCGCAACATAGCCTTTCGCGCCGTCTCCGCCGATCGCTTCGTGCCGGTGCAGGTCGAGATCAGTCCCTTGCGGTTCGACGATCGATTTCAGATTCTCGGGGGGCTCAAAGCCGGGGACGAAGTGGTCACTTCCGCCAACTTCCTCATCGACTCGGAAAGCCGATTGCGCGCCGGCGGCGGCGGCATGGTCGGTATGCCCGGGATGGGTGTTGACGAAAAAGGCGCCGGCGAAAAGCCCCCGAAGCAAAAGGACACGAAGGGCGCGCCGGAAGAGGACGCCGATCACTCCAAGATGCGGCACTGACGTGGCCTCCCGATTCCACCGACGCGCCTCAAAGGCTAGGTGTTTGATCCCGGGATTTGATGGTGCAATCTTTTCCATGGAGTGGAAGGATGCGCTATGGGCCAGATTCTGCACGGGAGCGCCCGCACGACAGAGGCGGTGCGTCGAGCGATACAGCATAGTCAAGAGAGCCTGAGGGCTCTGGCCAAGCGATATGGCGTCAATCAGAAGACCGTCGCCAAATGGAAGAAGCGCTCTTCGGTTTCCGATGGGCGCACCGGGCCGAAAGATCCACATTCCACGGTTCTGACAATCGAAGAGGAAGCGATCGTCGTCGCCTTCCGAAAGCACACGCTGCTGCCGCTCGACGATTGTCTCTACGCCTTGCAGGCGACGATCCCGCATTTGACGCGTTCATCGCTGCACCGCTGCCTGCAAAGGCACGGGATCAGCCGGCTGCCGGACGTTGAAGGCGACAAGCCCGCGAAGAAGACGTTTAAATCCTATCCGATTGGCTTCTTTCACATCGACATCGCCGAAGTGCAGACGGCGCAAGGAAAGCTCTATCTTTTCGTCGCCATAGACCGCACGTCGAAGTTCGCCTTTGCAAAGTTGTTCGACAAGGCGAACATGGCGATGGCGACCGCCTTTCTCGAAGCGCTTATTGCCGCCGTTCCTTACGTCATCCACACGGTTCTGACCGATAACGGCATTCAGTTCGCCGATCTGCCGAAAAACCGTAATGGTCCAACCGCCATGCTGCGGGGCCATCCGTTCGACCGCTCCTGTCGGCGACACGACATTGAGCATCGCCTCACAAAGCCAAATCACCCATGGACCAATGGCCAGGTCGAGCGCATGAACCGGACGATCAAGGATGCCACCGTCAAGCGATACCACTATGACGATCACAACCAATTGCGACGGCATCTCGCCGACTTCATCGACGCCTACAATTTCGGCCGGCGGCTCAAGACCCTCAAAGGTCTCACGCCTTACGAGTTCATCTGCAAATGCTGGACTTCCCAGCCCGAACGATTCAAACTCAACCCGCTCCAGAAAATGCCGGGACTAAACAGCTAGGCCATGATCGCCCGCATCATCGAATTCAGCGCTCGCAACGCTTTCCTTGTCCTCTTGCTGGTCGTCGCCATCCTTGGGGGCGGGTTATGGGCTGTCCTCAAAACGCCCCTTGATGCGCTTCCGGATCTGTCGGACGTGCAGGTGATCGTTTCCACCCAATGGGAAGACCGCAGCCCCAATATCATTGAAGACCAAATCACCTATCCGATCGTCACGCAGCTTCTCTCCACTTCCCATGTCAAAGCGGTTCGGGCCAGCAGCTTCTATGGCGAGTCCCTGGTTTATGTGATCTTCGAAGATGGTACGGATCTCTATTGGGCGCGCACCAGGGTTTTGGAATATCTCAGCGGCATGGCCGGCAAGCTGCCGCCGGGCGTTTCACCCAAGCTCGGACCGGACGCGACCGGCGTTGGATGGGCGTTTGAATACGCCCTGATCGATAAGACAGGCAAACACTCGTTGGCCGATCTTCGGACGTTGCAGGATTGGCAGGTCCAATACCAAATTCGAGCCGTTCCGGGTGTAGCGGAAGTGGCCGCCGTCGGCGGCCTCGTGAAGCAATATCAGGTCACGATCGATCCGGACAAGCTGCTGGCGTACAGGATACCGATCAATAAGGTGGTTGAACAAGTTCGCCGAAGCAATCAAGAGGTCGGCGGGCGGGTATTGGAGTTCACGGGCAAAGAATACATGGTGCGCGGCAGAGGCTATATTCAGAAGCCCGCCGACATTGAGAACGTGGCGGTGGGGGCGCAGTCTGACGGGACGCCCATTCTCGTGCGGGACGTAGGGTTCGTCCAGATCGGCCCGGACATCCGCCGGGGAGTGGCGGACCTCAATGGCATGGGCGATGTCGCTGGCGGCATTGTCGTGGTCCGCTATGGCGTTAGCGTCTATGACGTGTTGAACCGCGTCAAAGAAGTGATCAAGGACACGGTCCAACCATCCTTGCCTGAAGGCGTGGAGCTGGTCGTCACCTATGACCGCTCCGAGCTTATCAAGCACTCGGTGGAGACGCTGCGCGAGAAGCTCATCGAGGAGGGCATCATCGTCAGCCTGGTCTGCCTGGTGTTCTTGTTCCACCTCCGCAGCGCCCTTGTCGCGATCATTACGCTCCCCCTGGCGGTCCTGATGGCGTTGGTGGCGATGCAATGGATCGGGCTCACGAGCAACATCATGAGCTTGGGCGGCATCGCCATCGCCATCGGGGCGATGGTGGATGCTGCCATCGTAATGATCGAGAACGCCCACAAACACATCGAGCGTGAGCAGGCAAAGCCTCCCGAAGAGCGTCGCCCGCGGCTCGAAGTCGTGATCGAAGCCGGCAGGGAGGTGGGGCCGTCGCTATTCTTCTCGCTTTTGATTATCACCGTAAGTTTCCTGCCGGTTTTTGCCCTTCAGGACCAGGAGGGGCGGTTATTCAAGCCGCTCGCCTACACCAAGTCGTTCAGCATGTTCTTTGCGGCGATCCTGTCGATCACCGTCACGCCGTTCCTTATGGTGCTGCTGATCCGCGGCAAGCTTCCACCTGAAGAAGCAAATCCGATCAACCGCTTCTTGATTTGGATCTATCAGCCGGTCGCCAAGCTAGCGTTGAAATTCCGTTACGCGATGGTCATCGTGGCGCTACTCGCTATTGCCGCGATCGTGCCGATCTACGCCAGTCTGGGCAGCGAATTCATGCCGCCGCTGTGGGAGGAATCGATCCTTTTCATGCCTGCGACGCTGCCGGGGTCGTCGATCCAGACGATGAAGCAGACCATCCAGGAGCAGGATAAGATTTTGATGGACTTCCCAGAAGTCGCCACCGTCTTCGCCAAGGCCGGGCGGGCCAATAGCGCCACCGACCCCGCGCCGCTCGAAATGGTCGAGACAGTTATCTCCCTCAAGCCCGAGGACCAGTGGCGCAAGGGCATGACCTCCGAGAAGCTCATCGGCGAAATGAACCAGGCGCTGAAAACGAATATCCCGGGCTTCTCCAACAGTTGGACCATGCCGATCAAAGCGCGCATCGACATGCTCTCCACCGGCATTCGGACTCCCATCGGGGTGAAAGTGTTTGGGCCGGACCTTGCGGAAATAGGGCGGATACTCACGCAAGTTGAAGCCGCCGTGAGCTCGGTCCCGGGCACGCGAAGCGCCTTCGCCGAACGCGTGAGCCAAGGCTATTACCTGGACTTCGACATCGATCGTGCGGCCATCGCCCGCTATGGGCTATCGGTGATGGACGTGCAGGACGTCATCGTGGCGGCGGTGGGCGGCGCCAATCTCACGCAAACGATCGAGGGCCGCCAGCGCTTCCCAGTGAACGTCCGCTATGGGCGCGAATTACGCGACGATCTTGGCAAGTTGCGACGGGTGCTGGTCGCCACGCCGACGGGGACTCAAGTGCCCTTAGAAGAATTGGCTGAACTGCGTTTCGTGGATGGCCCGACCTTGATTAAGAGCGAAGCGGCGCAGCTTGTCGGCTACGTCTATGTGGATGTGGCGGGTCGGGACACCGGCGGCTACATGGATGACGCCCGAAAGGCGGTCGCCGAGATGGTTAAGCTGCCTCCGGGCTACAGGCTGGAATGGAGCGGCTCGTTCGAAGGAATGCAGCGGGCGGGGCGGATGCTGAAATATGTCATCCCGATTACGCTGGCCCTCATCGCCGTGCTGCTCTACCTGAACGCTCGGTCGCTGCCTAAAGTGCTCATCGTGCTGACTGCTGTCCCTTTTTCCTTAGTCGGCGCGTTTCTGCTGTTGTGGCTGTTGGGCTATCATCTCAGCGTGGCGGTTTGGGTGGGGATCATCGCCCTGGCCGGTGTGGACGCCGAAACCGGCATGGTGATGCTTCTGTATTTGGATGTGGCCTTTGAACGCTGGAAGCGGGAGGGCCGAATGAACAGCATCGGCGAACTGGAAGGCGCTGTGATGGAAGGCGCCGTTCAGCGCGTTCGGCCGAAAATGATGACGGTTCTCGCGATCCTGATGGGGCTCCTGCCCATCATGTGGGGCAGCGGGACGGGGTCTGACGTGATGAAGCGGATCGCCGCCCCGATGGTGGGCGGGGTCGTCACGAGTTTTATCCTAGAGCTGTTGATCTATCCGGCCATCTATGTCCTTTGGAAATGGTGGAGCGACGTGCGGCACGCGCATGCAGCCGTTAAGTGAAAAATGAACTCGGCTCTGGTTCACATTCAGTCGTAATACTCGTGATAAATGTTCATTTCGGCCTGACTTCAGCAGCGGCGACTGATAGCTAAGCAATGCGCCTACCAAACAGGCTTGTTCGCTAGCTTCGCTGTATTAGGCTCAAGCAAGCATAACGACTAAAATTCGCCCTAGGCGCAGTAGGCGAGGAGTATGGGATGAAGGCTTTTATTCTAGCTGCCGGTATTCTTGCGGCGGGTGTAGGGACCGCTTATGCCGACTGTCGTTCGGAAATCGAGAAAACGAAGAGCGATTGGGCAGCTCTACGACTTGAGCCTGGAAGCAAGCCAAGCTCGCTCTCCAAGGGCGTCGGCCGCCATGAGCACATTCAGGCGGCTGTCACATCTATGCGCGTCCACCTGCACGAGGCCGACCGTCTCTGCGCAGAGGGCGAGGAGCACAAGGCTCTTCTCCACTTGAACGTAATTCGCGCCTTCCTCGAGTTGCCAGAGATTCAGCATCCCACGAGCCATCGTTATCTATATAGAGGGCGGAGGTAACCGAAGGTAACATATTTGAGACACGACGAGCGGGGTCCCATCGAAATTACGCGCTTCCGTCGCAGGCAGAGGGTTTCGTTGGGAAAGGCTCACCGTCAATCGCGCAAGGTCGTGAGACCGTCTGGAGAGACGACGCGATGGCGCGCGAACTCATCCGTTGTTCAGCGCTTCGGCGCCGGTAATGAGGTCGATGAGCTCGGTAGTGATCTCCGATTGGCGGGCCTGATTAGCCTCTTGGCGCAACTCCTCGAGCTTCTTCGACACATTGTCATAGGCGGATTCCATGGCGGCGAAGCGCGCGGCGTTCTCGCTTGCGATCGATTCAACCGCCGCCTCGGTCAGGAGCGCGAAGACATATTCCGCCATCAACTTTTCATGAAGGGGTATCGGCTGCAGGTTATGAAGTGGCGGCTGGCGTGGTTGTTTGGCCGAAAGCATGGCGAGATCGAGCGGCAGCAGCAAGCGCCGCTCGATCGTGGGCGAGCCGCCCTGACGGTAACGGTAGAACATCACCTCGACGCGGCCGACGCCGCCATGGGCAATCCCGTGATAGAGCGCGTCCATGAGCCGACGGATCGTTTCCGGCGCCCCGGCGCCTCGGCTCGCCATTGGATGCGTCCAGACAGGCGGCTGCAAGCGTTCGAGCGCCAGCGCCGCGCCCCGGCTGCCGATTACGAACAAGGCGTCACCCGGATCGAGATTTGCCTTGGCGTCCCCGATCAGACGTTCATTGAAGCCGCCAACGAAGCCATGTTCGGCAGTGCAAAGTACGAGCGCGCGCCTGCCCTCCGCAGCCTTCGCCGGCTCCGGCTCGGCCATGAGGAGCAGCGTGCTGGCGAGCCCAGCCGCGACCGCCTCCGTATAGCGACGAACCCCGGGGAGCGCGCGCTGCGCCTCCTGCAGGCGCAAGCCAGCAAGTGAGCGCATGGCGCCGACGATGTCGCGAAGCTCGCCCATGCCGCCGATATGCGACTGGATCTCGACAAGCCGCGTCATAGCGGATCGCCTGTTGCTCCGAGCGAACCGGCCAGCGCTTCAAGCGACGCTTTGAGGCGTGTGCGGAGTTCGTCCCGCAGCGCCTCTGTTCGATCGTCAAGCGCGGCGATCTCGGGGCAACGTTCCATCAACCAACGTCCAAGCTTCGCTCGGAACACTGCCACTCGATCGAGCGACACGCCATCGAGCACGCCTTCGCTCAGCGCCAACAGTAACGCCACCTGCTCGCCGAGCGGCAGCGGCGCAAATTGTTGTTGGCTGAGTACGGCGCGGATGCGCCTGCCGTGCTCGATTACTTTGCGCGTGCGTTCATCGAGCATGCCGCCGAAACGGGTGAACATTTCGAGTTCGAGAAATTGGGCGTATTCCAGCCGCAAACTCTCGGAAAGCGTTTTGAGTGTCGCGGCCTGCGTTTTGCCGCCAACGCGCGATACGCTCTTGCCGACGTCGACCGCTGGCTTTTGATCTTCGTGAAAGAGGCGCGGGTCGAGATAGATTTGGCCGTCGGTTATCGAAATCAGATTGGTCGGAATATAGGCGCTTATGTTGCCGGCCTGAGTCTCGGCTATCGGCAGCGCCGTCAGCGATCCGCCGCCGAGCTCGGGCGCAAGTTTCGCGGCTCGCTCGAGCAAGCGCGAATGGATGTAGAAAATGTCTCCCGGATAGGCCTCGCGTCCTGGCGGCCGGCGCAGCAGCAGAGAGACCTGACGATAGACCGCCGCATGTTTGGTGAGATCGTCGATCACCAACAGCACGTCGCGGCCGCGCGACATGAAATATTCGGCCATGGCGCAGGCCGCATAGGGGGTCAACCATTGCAGGCCCGGCGCCGCGTCGGCTGCTCCGATAACGAAAAGACAATGTTCCGGCGCGCCGTACCGGCGCACCGATTCGATCACCTGCGCGACCGACGAGGCCTTTTGGCCGACCGCGGCGTAAACGCATATCACGTCGCTGGAACGCTGATTGATGATCGTGTCGACGGCGATGGCGGTCTTCCCCGTCGCTCGGTCGCCGATAATCAGTTCGCGCTGCCCGCGACCGAGCGGGATCATCGCGTCCACCACCAGAAGCCCCGTCGCCAGCGGTCGCGTGACGAGCGCGCGATCGACGATCGCAGGCGCGGGCTGGTCCATCGGCGCGAAGGCATCGGCTGCGACCGGACCGCCGCCGTCCAGTGGCGCGCCGAGCGCGTCGACGACGCGGCCGAGCAGCGCTTCGCCGACGGGGACGCGCGCCACCTCGCCCGTCCCGCGCACGACGCTTCCAGCGGAAATTCCGCTGGCGTCGCCCAGCAGCATGCATCCGATCATGTGCTCGCCGAGATCGACCGCTAGGCCGCGAACGCCGCCTTCGAACACGAGCAGCTCGTCGAGCCTCGCTTCGGGTAGTCCAGAGACCATCGCCACACCATCGCCGACTTGCGCGACCCGACCAATCCATTCGATTTGCGGTTCGAGCGCTAATTCGCCGATGGAGCCACGGGCTCGATCAATCGAATTGCGCAGATCTTCAGCAAGCGTCGCCATTAAGCCCTGATCTCCGACCGCGCGGTCGCGAGCGCGCTCCGCCACGAAAAGCTCAAATTGGCGTTCGGCAAGCGCAGCTCCGCCCCAGCAACGAGGTTGGGGTCGACGATGAAGGTGATATCCACCGCATCGCCGAACCGTCGACGGAGACGGGCGCGCCACGTTTCGGCCGTTTCCGACTCGAGCGCCGAAGCCGTGGCCACGGTGAGGCCCGCGCTATCCCCGAACTGACGAACGAGGCCTTCCATCTCGGCTTTCGAAAGCCCTTCGAGATATTCGTCGATCTGTTCGAGCCATGCCTCCGACTGCAACTTCGTCGGCGCATCGGCGAGGAGCCGAAGCGCGATATCGGCGCCGAGATCGAGCGCCAAGTTTCGCGCCTCGGCGAGGGCCGTGTCTCGCTCCGTGGCCAGCGTCTTGCGCGCCGCATCTAGGAGCGTCGCGACTTCGACTTCGGCCTGAGCGCGCCGCGCTTGCGCCGCCTCCTCCGCTTGCGCCGCCGCAGTCTGGAGCGTGGCCTCGCGCTCTTTGGCGATGTCCTTGAATTCGGCCTCGATGGAGGCGAGTTGGTCTTTCGCCTTGTCTTCGGCCGCGCGGGCCTCGGCGTATTGCTTTTCGATCTCTGCGTGGCGCGCATCAAGCATGCGTAGCACCGGTTCGTATAGGAAACGGCGCATGAGCCAGACGAGGATGCCGAAATTGACCGTCTGGAGCCCGAGCGTCCACCAATCGAATTGCATTGTCAGCCCGTATATGGGTTGGCGAATAGCAACAGAAGCGCCACCACCAAGCAATAGATCGCCATGGTTTCGATCATGGCGAGCCCAACAAAAAGCGTGCGCGAAATGGCGCCGGCCGCCTCTGGCTGACGGGCGATCGCGTCCATGGCGGCGGCTACCGAGCGTCCTTCTGCAATCGCCGGCCCGATGGAGCCAAAGGAGACGGCGATGACTGCGCCGATGATGCTGATCAGCTTCAAGTCCATGGAACCCCCTTAGCCCGCTTCGACAGTGCCGATGGCGGCGCCTATGAAAACGGTTGCAAGCACGGTGAAGATGTAAGCCTGGACGATACCGACTAGAATCTCAAGGGCCATGAGCGGAATCGGGACGAAGAGCCCGGAGAGCGCCACAACGAGAGCGATGACGAACTCGCCGCTCATGACATTGCCGAAGAGGCGGATCATGAGCGAAAAGGTCCGTGTCAGTTGCGACACGATGTTGAGCGGCAGCATGATCAGCCGCGGCTTGGCGAAACTGGCGAGGTAGCCGAGAAGACCCTGCGCGCGCACGCCGAAATAATGCACCGATGCGAACACAACGAGCGCCAGCGCCGCGGGAGTCTCGAGCTTACTGGTCGGCGCTTCGGTGCCCGGCAGCACGCCGGAGAGATTGGCCGCGACGAGAAAGGTGAAAAGCGTGCCGAGCAATGGCAGATAAGGCCGCGGGTCGGTACGGATGACTTCCTCGATCTGCTCCATGACGCCGGTCACGAGAACCTCGACAATTGTTCCCGATCGATCCCTCCGCTGTCGCAGTCGGCGCGTCATCAGCCAGGCGCAGATCGTCAAGGCGAGCATGATCGCCCAGGTGGTCACGACGGCCCGCGTGATAGTGGCGGGACCGATCCGGAACAACACGGCGCTCGCCAGGGGCGAAGGCCGCTCCAAGCGGTCCGGGGGCGCTTTCGCTGCAGGCGCAGCCGGGGCCGCCGGAGCCGCAGGGGGCGGAGCAGGGGCGTTCTCCGCGATGGCCCTGTTCACTTCATCGAGCGCTTCTCGCGCCGAGGCGAGCTGGGGGTCGAGTTTCAACGCCGCTTCGAGATCTTGTCTCGCGCGATCGAGATCCTGTTTACTTTGAAAAACCTTGGCCCGATCAAGGAAAGCGACGGCGAACTTGGGATCAAGGGTTATGGCCTCGCTGAAATCGGCAAGCGCCTTGTCGAGATCGCCCTTGGCGGAAAAGGTCAGGCCGCGACCGTCGTAGGCGCTCGCTAGCCCGGGATCGCGTTTGATCGCCTGGTCGTAATCCGCGATCGCGTGATCGAGATCGCCCTTGGCGAGATACGCTCTGGCGCGGCCGCTGTATGCCGTCGTCAAATTCTTGTCGAGCTGCAGCGCTCTGGCGTAATCTGCAATGGCAGGGTCGAGATCGCCTTTCGCGAGATGGATCGACGCGCGCTCCGCAAGGATGAAAGCCGACTTCGGGTCGAGTTGCGCCGCCTTGTCGAGATCGGCGATGGCGCGCGCGAAGTCGCCTTTCGCTCGATAAGCGCCGCTCCGATTGACATAGGCGATGATCTGATTGCGCTTCGCTTCTCGATTCCCGCGAGCGATGATTTCGGCACAGCCGGCGATCCGCGCATCGGTGTCGGCGCCGCGACATCTGGTCCAAGGGCCGCTCGCGGCCAACGTTGTCGCGCCCGTCGCGACGCACAGGGACGCCGCGAGCGCCAGGCGAACGAAAGGCGATTTCACGGATTTGACGAGAGAGGAAATGATCGAACGGCGCGCCATGCGTATGACCCAGCTCCTAACGGCGTCGTATATTGGCGTGTCGCGCCGCTCGCCGACTCGACCGCGTAACCCGCTTTCACCCTCAACGCTTGGCGGTTCATCACTTCCTCCATGGTCGGCGCACACAAGGCCGATGCGCTGGCGTCACTCGTCCTACTTCGCCGAATGCAGGGCGACCCCACGCGCCGCGAGGAAACCAAGAAACATGCTCAACAGTGGAATCGCGCCGAGCTGCGCGGAAAGCCCCAAGAGGATTATCGCCGCCCCATAGCGACCTAATGTGAAGGCCAAGAGAAACATCCAACGGTTCCCCGCGGCTATCCCCACTGCGGTTCGACGCAAGGCGGCAAAATAGACGCGCCCAAAGACGAATCCGGCGCACGCCATCGCCAAAGCGAGCCCGGCGATCGAAGGGAAGGCGTCATGGGTCATTCGCGGTAAATTCTCTTCCAGGCAAGGGTGCAGCCGAGCGCCAGGCCGGCCACGAGCAGTCCCAAGGTCCAGAATATTCCCGAGGCGAACCGGTGGTCGAGCCAGCGCCCGGCGAAAACGCCGAGCAGAGTCGGCGCAACGATCGTCCAACCGAGCACGCCGATCATCGCCAAGTTCAGGCCAAGCGGCCGTTCACCCTCCTGCCGCCAGCGCGCGCGCCGTTCGCGCCGCCTCTTGACGGCTTCATGGAGGCGCTCGTGGTTTTCTGGCTGCTGGATCATTGGCCGAGACCATCGAACCGCGGAGCGCTTGTCCCGCCGGGAGAGCCCGGAACACGTTCGGATTTGAGAAAGTGGCAAATCTGCCGTATCGCCGCAAGATGGAGCCGCTCGCTGTCCGTCCGTGCAGCCCGCTCTTCCTCGATTCCCCGGCGGAAAGCAACGAGCACCTCGGTTTCGAGGCGGTGCAGGTCGTCTCCAAAAACCGCCTCCCGCGTTGCGAGGACGATGGCGTCGCCGCCACGCGCTTCAAGCATTCCGCCATATACGGCGACGTGATGCTCGGCTCCGTGCTGATCACGCCATGTCACCACGGAGACCGCGAGCGCGGTCAGAAAGTCAGCATGCCCGGGCAGGAGCCCGAATGCTCCCGTTTCATCTTCGGCTCGCAGATGCAAAACGTTGTCGGCTTCCAAGACGATCGCGAGCGGCGTGGCGACGGTGAGCTTCATGAAGCCGCTCCCGTTGTCTGGGCTTCTTTGCGCCGGGCCTCATCCAAGTCGCCTACCATATAGAGAGAGCTCTCGGCCCAATCATCGGTCTCGCCGTTCAGAATGGCGCGGCAACCGGCAAGCGTCGCCTCGAGTTCCACCGAGCGGCCGGACTTACCGGTGAAGGCGACAGTCACCATGAAGGGTTGGGTCAAAAATCGCATCAGGCGACGCGCGCGCTTGACCGTATCCCGGTCTGCGGCGCTCAACTCCTCGATGCCGAGCAGTGCGATAATCTCCCGGAGCTCACGGTAATGGGCGATCGCTTTGCGAACGTCCTGGGCAATCCGGTAATGAGTTTCTCCGACGAGGCGAGGATCGAGAAGGCTCGATGTCGAGGCGAGCGGGTCGACTGCCGGATACATGCCTTCGCTCGCCATGTCGCGCGACAGCACGATCGATGAGTCAAGGTGACTGAAAATCTCCGCCACCGCCGGATCCGTGAAGTCGTCCGCTGGCACATAGACCGCTTGAATCGATGTTATGGCCGCGCCCGCGACGGAAGCGATGCGTTCCTCGAGTTCGGCGATCTCGCTGGCGAGCGTCGGTTGGTAGCCGACGCGCGAAGGCAATCGGCCGAGTAGACCCGATACCTCGCTGCCGGCCTGAACCAGGCGGTAGACGTTATCAATGAGCAACAGCACATTCTCGCGAGCCGTGTCTCGAAAATATTCGGCCATGGTGAGCGCCGTCAGCCCCGCCCGCCAGCGGGCGCCGGGCGGCTCATTCATCTGTCCGAATACGAGCGCGGTGCGCTCGAGCACGCCGGACTGCCGGAGTTCGAGCAAAAGCTCATGTCCCTCGCGGGAGCGTTCGCCGATCCCGGCGAAGACCGAAATTCCAGCGTGTCGCTCAACGGTCGTGCGGATCAATTCCATGATGAGCACGGTCTTGCCAACGCCGGCGCCGCCGAACATGGCCGCCTTGCCGCCCTTCACGAGCGGCGCGAGGAGGTCGATGACCTTAATGCCGGTTGCGAACGACTCGAGAGTTCCCACAAGCTTGTGGATTTCAGGCGCCGCCGCGTGAATCGGACGGCGCTCTATGTCGGCAGGAAGCGCCGGCCCTCGGTCTGCGGGGTCGCCGATCGAATTGAGCAGCCGCCCCAATACGGCTTCTCCCACGGGCACGCTGATCGCGACCCCCATGGCGCGCGCGGGGACGCCGCGGTTCAGGCCGGCCGTGTTCGAGAGCGCAACGGCGCGCACTGTATGGGCGTCGAGATGTTTCTGCACCTCGGCGATAATTGGGTCTCCACGATCCCATTCGATCGCCACGGCTTCGTTGATCGCCGGCAAGGCGCCGGACGCGAACCGCACGTCGATCACCGAGCCGTGAACAGCTGTGACCCGTCCGAGAAGAGCTCCGCGCCTGTCCTCTTGTTCCACGATCATCACCGCCGCCGAAGCGCTCGATTGGCCGATCGCCTGAGCTGGTACAGAATGCTTTTATAAATGATTCGGTTCAAGCGATTGACTGAGACAATCGAAGGAAGCAGTTCTTGACAAGGGGTCAAGCAGGGCTTTGGCGAGCAAATTGCAACCTCGAGCGAGGGGGTCCTCAGTTGATTGTCGAAATCGTAACGCAAGCGGACAGCCGGTTGTGGCCGCAGCGATCAGTTTGATGAATTGTATTTGCGGCCGACTGCGCCGTCGTGACGCTGCGATCGGCGCCGGGCAAGCGTCAGAGGAGTGCGTGGCTTCGGGATCCTGTGGATGAAATTGTATCGCGCGACCTGATAGCTTGGATCGAAGCCGTAGAAGTTGAGCCGCATGCGAGCAAGCTCTTCAGCGCGATAGGCCGCGAGCGGCTTTCCGCTTCTTCGGCTTCGCACCGCCGGCGCTTGTCGGCAAACCGCGCGTCGAATCCCTTATCCCTCGAGAGCGCGTGGGCGAGCGACGCGATCGCGGCCGGATCCGCGCGCGCCGAAGACAGCAGGATGCGAGCGATCAGCAATGCGAGCGATCAGCCGAGTCGGCGGGCGTCCACGACGCGCAGCGGCAGTCGCGCCTGCGTGATCCGGCGCGCGTCCCTCTCCACTCTCGAATGAACTCAAATAAGTTGCGTGAATCTTGCGCTCTAGCCGTTCAGGAAATTCAGGCCCGCAGCTTCGCCGAGCGCGAAGCCATCGCAGGGTAGCGCGCCTACACTGAGACCATGCGCTCGCCGAACGATGCCGTGAAGGCGAATATCGCCGCCGAAAACGAGCGCGAGAGAGACCGCGGCCGAAGGATAACGGCCAATGACGTCGCGCGCGCGAGGGCGGGCCGGTGCCTATGACCGGGCGGCGATCATGCGCGATGCGCACAGACAACGCTAAAAGGTCGGGGCCCCCAGCCCCACACCGCCCTCGCCCTGTTCGCCAACATAGCCATAATAGGCTGGCGGGCGGCCATAGGCTGCGGCGCCCATGGTCCCGCCATAACCGCCATAGGCGTACGTCGCCGGCCGCGCGCAACCGTATCGCGCCCATCCGCGAGGCCTATGCCAGTCCTTGGGCCAGCCGGAATGCCAGCCGTAGTTCCGGGCGCCCCGGTAATGTGCGTCCGCCATGCTAGGGAGACCGACCCCCGCGCAAGTCGCGATCGCGGTCGCCAGGGCCAGACTTTTGATGCGGTTCGAGGACATATGCTCTTCCTGCCAAACGAAATCCCGTCGCTCCGGGATCACCACCGCGGCGTTGAGATCGCACCGAGATTGCGGGGTAAATTGGATTGAACGGCGCTTTGTCAAGCGCGGCAGCAGGAGGTCTTGAGCCCCGCGTGCGCCTGCGGCGGGCGGACTAGCTTCTAGGTGCGCAGAAGAGACCGTCGGGCTCAACACCGGGGCCATGGGCACTAAACTTGTGGCGCAAGATTGCGGCTGGTCGATCAGGTCGGTAAGGCGGATGTAGCTCAGCCCATGAGAGTTGTTGTTTAAAGCGTCTGCGTCCACGAGACCGCGAGGAGGTCTGTGGCATCCTCGTCGCCGACCGAGAGGGCGACCGCACACACACCGAGGTCCAGGCTTGGCTCAAGGATCTCGGGCGGGAGCTTGATCACGAGGTTTGGGTAGCCGCCAACGATCGCGGCCCACAACGGAGGACAGCTGGGCGCGGAATGCTTGGACTCGCTTCCTGTTTCAATAGAAAACGCCCCGAGCGTGGACTCGATCCGTCTCATTGACATCCAGTGGATCGATAGGGACCGCACTCGCGTGATGGCGGCGTTCGAAGTAGGGCATATAACGTCAATCTACTCCGGCATCGTCTGCATGCTCGATCTTGCTTTGAGCAGCGATCTGCATGCGGCAGACGGGCTCTTTCTCGTTGCGCCCGATGCGCGTGAAGGAGAGGTTCGTGCGCAGCTCCGGCGGCCTGCGTCAGTCGCGTCGCCGATTTGCAGGTGCGCTACTTACCATATGACGATCTGGAAAAGCACCGCGACGCTATCGCTTGCTTCGGAACGGGAATTAAGGGCATCCAGGCCATTTCACGAGCACTGTCACACTAAAGGTTAAGGGTTCGGTTACGCTCGCGTCTCGACCGTGGGGCAGACCCTCGAAGCGTAGCTCGAACAGCTGAGGACCGCCGGCTTCGCGATAATCCATCGGGAAGGTTCGGGCGCGAAGGCGGACTGCAAGGATTTGGGGAGGCTTCTCAAGTTCCGTGCTTCCGGCGACGCTATGCGATAATCAGGATCGAGTGCCTCGCCGGCCGACTTTCGAGTCGTTCGCGATCGTCAAACGCATCGTGGGCGTGGGCGGACAGTTCCGGGAGCTTTGCCGAACCATGGCCGGACACCTCCATAAGCACGGACGGCTGATGATCGGCGTGATAGACGGCCTGGCCGATGTGGGCGCCTGACTTGATCCGCACATGTACCAGCGAAGGGCGGGCGTGGGCAAGGGAGCGCGGCCAGCACGTGGGCGAGACCGGCGAAGATGACCCTCGCGCAGAAACAGGAGGCCGGCCGACGGCGAGCAGACGGGGAATCCGTGGCCGATCTTGCCCGCTTCTGGCGGTAGTAGCGCCGACGCCATCTACAAGGCCGCCGCGAATGGCTGAGGCCATGCGGTGGCGAACAAGCGCAACACCGGCCTGACCGAGTTCGTGCGCCGCGAGGCCTTCGAGTCGACCGAAGCCGAAGTGCTCAGCCGGCCCGACCCCGCAGCAGTCAGGCTTCTCGGCCGGCTCGCTTTCGAGAAGGATTATCTGGGAAAGGGGACGCCGCATCCCAGCGCACCCGATGAAACGCGAGAACAGAGAACAATTTGTCCGATTCTGGGCTCTCTCACGAACTCACGCACCTTATTCGCCAGAGGGCAAGGTCGCGTCGGAGACGAAGGTCATTGGGTGCACTGATGATCGCCACGTATTCGGAAGCTCATCGACGACTGAATCACCTTCTTGGATTCTTCTTCGTTAGCTGCGCGGTAGAGATTCTCCTTGGCGTCATCCATCGCAATTGGTGGCTTGCAGCTGTTTGGTTGGTGGCGGGATCCATAGGCGGTGTAATTAGAGTCGCGGTGAGCCAGAGCGCCGTCACTCCCAGCACCCCCGAAAACAATGAATTTGCCAATGAGCTTGCCGACCAGCGTGCGTTCACCGGCAAATTTCTGAAGTTCACCAGTCTACTCGCGGCGACTGTGCTGGCAGCTGGGTTCGCACTTGGGAATCCGTGGTGGGGCAACCTGCTCGCCGCCGTTATTACATGGTTCGCAAGCATGTTCGGTATAGCGATGCTATGCGCCCCTCGAAAAAATGGAGAGAGGGACGTAGTCGAATAGCAATCTTTGCAGCTGACCGAAAATATTGATTGATTTCAGTCAGTTGTTATTCCTTTGCATTTACGAGATTTGAGGGGATCACGATGGCCTGGACAAAAATCACCGGCGGAAAGATCAGCGTGACGGACTGCGTTACACAAGTCCCCAGTGAGTCAGGAATCATAGTCTTTGATGTAAGAGTCTTCTCTGATTGGGGTCGTCAGAGTCAAGCTGCTCCTGTTCTTACATCCGCGATCGGTGGCTTTTCGTTCCCGTAGGTTACTCGCTTCTCTTCGCGGTCGGCGCGAAGGCCGCCGCATGATGGGGTCAGAAGAGCAAAACGTCTCAATCTGTTTTACGACCTTGCCGGCTTACGCCGGCAGGCTCAGGACTCTAAACGAGATCGCTTTGCCCATCGTCCCCACGGGAACGACGCCTTCCGCTCGCGCGGATTCGAATTCCAGCTGGTTCACTCTCTTTTATGCGGTTGCGGCGATCATCCTTGAGGCGCCAGCGGCAGAGGCCTTTTCACACCCGAACCGGAACTCAGCGCCGTCGATCCACATCCGATGGAGGATGGTCGCAAGCTTGCGGGCGATGGCGACCCGGGCTCTCGCCATGCCGCGACGCTTGGCGACCGCCATGCCCCAGGCGCCAAGCTCGACCATTTCTTGCTGCTTACCAGAAGCGAATGCGCCGCCTCATAAAGAGCCGTGCGCGCCAGTTCGTCGCCGCATCGGCTGACACGCCCTTGGACGTCAGTTTCGCCAGATTGATAGCGTCGCGGAGTTAGCCCTAGGTGAGCGCCGACATCCCGGGATTTTCCGAACCGTTCCGGCTGATCGATCGTCGCTCGGAAAGCCAGAGCCGTCAGGGGACCAACGCCCGGAGCGCTCATCAAGCGCCGGCAGATGGGCTCATCCCGCACGACGTCGAGAATCAGTTTGGTCAGTCTCGCGAACTCGCGCAGCATCACGCCGAGAATTTCGAGCAGAGGGTCGATCATGCGCGCCAGAGCATCATCGCCCCCGATCAGCTCTCGGGCGCGGACGATAAAGTCCTTTCGCGCCGGCGTTCCAAGTTTGAGGCCGGTTTCGCGCAAGATCGCCCGAACCACGTTCTCAATCGACCGCATCTCGTTGAGAACAGTTCGGCGCGCGATCAGCGGCGAACACCAGGAACGACATGTCGATGTCTTTACGTGTACCGCACGGAACCATCCGGTCCGCATGATTTGCGCGATAGCGCGCGCATCGTTGCGGTCGGTCTTGTTCGGCATGGCGCCCATGGCCGCCTTAGCTCGTCGCGACTCGATGCAGATCGCTGGCCACCCGGCGGCTTTCAACTCGCCATGCAGCCACGCCGTCAATGAACAAGCCTCCAACCTAAACGCTCAAGCGGCAGGCCGAGGGTCGAGAAAAGAGCGTCGAGCGCTTCCGGTTCGCTGGCGGCGCGCGCCTCCTTGAGGATTTGTCCAGTCTCTTCGACCACGCAAATCGCCGTCTCTTCCAATGACACGTCCAGTCCGGCAAAATACTTCATGGCCGCCCCTTCCTGATGCTCGTGGCGATTCGACACCGACCACGTTCTCACATCTCGATAGGAGCAGCCGCCTTCAACATCCCTCGGCCGAGACCCCAATCACCCCATCTGACTGACTCGAAATGATCCTGTTTGCTGTCAAGTCCTTGCGATGCGTCGCGTGAGAGTGCGGACATGTGCGACGAGGACCCATGCGACCGCGCTGGCGATTGTGGCCTCGAAGTCCTTGGCGAGGCGGCGGCAGCGACCGAGCCAAGCGAAAGTCCTTTCGACGACCCAGCGGCGCGGTAGGATTTCGAATCGCTTTGCTGCATCCGAGCGCTTGATGATTTCCAGCATCCACGATCCTTTGCCCTTGAGCGCGGCGCGTAGCTTGTCGCCGGCATAGCCGCCGTCGGCGAAGACATGACGCAACCAAGGATAAAGCGCGCGGATCGAAGAGAGAACGCGCGGCGCGCCGTCGCGGTCCTGGATGTCGGCTTCATGCACCACGAGACCAACGAGGTTTCCTTGCGTGTCGGTGACGATATGGCGCTTGCGTCCCTTGATCTTTTTGCCCGCGTCGAACCCGCGAGGCCCGCCGCTTTCCGTGGTCTTTGCCGACTGGCTGTCGATGACGCCAGCGGTCGGGCTCGCCTCGCGTCCCTCTTTCTCGCGCGCCGCCATGACCAAGGCGTGATTGATGCTCGCAAACACGCCCGCGCGCGACCACGCGTAGAAATAGCCCTGCACGGTCGAGTAAGGCGGAAACTCTTTCGGCAATTGCCGCCACTGGCAGCCCGTAGAGGCCATATAGAGGATCGCGTTCACGACGGATCGCAAGTTGGTTTCGCGCGGACGGCCTAGCGGCGACGCCGGCGGCAAAAGCGGCTCGATCAGCGCCCATTCAGCGTCCATCAAATGACTTGCGTAACGCAGTCCGTCACGCCGATACTTGCGCCGGGTGATTTCAGTCCAGGCCATCGTGCTTCCCTCGAATCTCGCAAATCCGAAGGAATCACAACCTGCTGAAATCACTCAATAACATTTTCGGTCAGCCTCTGAGCAGGCGCAGAATACCTTTACAAATTAATTGGTTCAAGCGATTGTCCGAGGACAATCGGAGGGGTCGGTTGTTGATTGAAGCGCCGATAATCAATCTGTGACAAACCGAGCTGAGGCGCAATTCTTTCTTCGGGCTCTCAAGATGCGGAATAACCTAGCGCTTGACGGAGCATTTTCTTGTCTGATCTCCTTCGCGTCCTGATCGGACGTTGGCGAGACGATCCTGGCTCGACCTACCGGACATGGTTCCTATGGGAGGAGCGCCTCAAGAATTTCCGCTCCATCCGACGGGGAATCGCGCAGATTGTCGCGGAAATCGAGGCTGGCACGTTCGGGAACGTATACAAAGGCTCTTCACTCGAGACGATCGTCGCCTCGATCGCCGAGCAGCGGCAAATATTCAAAGGCGCCGACCACGCTTTCTTGTGGAAACCAAAGCTTCGGATCCCCGATATTTACGAGAACCAAGCGAACCAACAGGCGTTCGGGCGCCTGCTTCACCACTGCTCGTGCTGCAGCACGGAGAAAGAGATCATCGTCGGAATCGAAACAATAGACCGTCTCGGGATTAAAGGACTCGGGCCGGCGGTCGCAAATCTTCTCTACTTCTTGCACCCGACCGTAATGCCGCCGTTCAATACGGCCATCGTCAACGGTTTCAACGCCGTCACGGGCTCGAAGGTGAAACTTGGTCGCTGGGATCAATATCTCGCGATGCGGGCTGGCATGCTGCGTCTGAACCAGAATTACCGCGATCTTCTGTCGAATGATCTCGGCGCCATTGCGGGCTTTCTTTTCGATGTTGGCTGCGGCCGTTTTTCCGCGCCCCCAGTTCTAGGCGATAATCTGGCGCTCGATGCTTGGCTCGCCGAGTTGTCGAAAACGCGTGAGGCGGCCAAGAAATTTGAAGGTTCAATCGCTGCCGACCGAGAGGGCGATCGTACACATACAGAGGTCCAGGCGTGGCTCAGGGATCTGGGCCGGGCGCTCGACTACGAGGTGTGGATCGCCGCCAATGACCGAGGGCGAATTCATGACGGCAGGATGCTGGGGGCCGGGTGTCTGAATTGCCTCCCAAATTCGCTCGAACGCATGCCTGGCGCGGAATCGATCCGCTTGATCGACGTCCTCTGGATCGATCCCGATAGAGCGCGTGTCATGGCGGCTTTCGAAGTCGAGCATACGACGTCGATCTATTCCGGGATCATCCGCATGCTCGATCTAGCGCTGAGCGGGCTGCACGCGACTGACGGCCTCTTTCTGGTCGCGCCTGACGCGCGCGAGGGCGAGGTTCGGGCGCAACTCCAAAGACCGGCGTTCAGCCGTGTGCGCGATCTACAGGTGCGTTATCTACCTTATGGCGAGCTGCAAAAAAACCGCGATGCTATCGCGCGATTCGGAACGGGAATTAAGGGTGTCCAGGCCGTTTCCCGACTATTGTAGGAATATGCCCGGCGCGAATCTCACGTCGACCAGCGAGCCGTGGATGGCGACGACATGGCCAGAAGCGGGAGCTGGTTTGATGGCGCGGCGCAATCAGCTGCATGGCGCGATGGTCGACGGGCCCCTCGCTTTCGACAACGCCGACTCCACAGCTGCGGCCAAGGAGAAGGGCATTGTTTCAGAGGTCGCGGGCGACGCTGACATCTTGCTCGTCCCCGACCTTGTCTGTGGCAATATCCTCGTCAAGAATCTTGGATATCTCGCGGGAGTCGTAATGGCTGGCGTCGTGGTTGGCCTCTCGGCCGCCCCTCATCCTGACGTCGCGGGCAGAAGCCCCCGCTTCGCGGATCGCATCGTTGGCGCTGGCTGCTCTGATGTTCCACGGAAGGCCAAGGCTGCCCGACCGGCCGCCGCCGCCCGAGGCGCATCCATGCTGTGTGCGCCTCAGCCAGACGCCGCCTGCTGTCCACTGCCGAGGTGAGCGAAATGCCCAACTGCCAACCTCTCGCGGCCGGAAAGCCTCTGGCCGGGACCGCCAGCCAGCCGATAGGTTTCGACCAGCCTTTTGACGTTCCGACCGCCCAGCGGCGTGGAGGACGAACCGGAGACGAAAGGAAAAATCCCAACCCCTCCCCTGACGGGGCCTGCGGAATGTTACTGCGCCTTAATCTGACTTTGCGGCTCGCGGCCTTGGCGCTAGGGCTGATATCTGCAGGTCCATGTCTCAGCCAAGCGCCGCCCAGCGGGCACGAAGCTCACCATCCCGGTCAAGCGCAAAAACGACCGGAAGCGCCGAAACCGGCCAGCCCGGGTCCAGCAGGCGAGATGGGCGGGATGGGCGAGATGATGCGGGAGATGGGAGCGCCTCCGCGAAAAGAGTTATATCCCTCGCTGATGGCGCTTCCTTCAAACTTGTCGCCTGAGCAACGAAACGAGTTCCAGCAGAAGGCCCATGAGCGGATGACCGCAGGGATGGGACTTCTATCCGAAGCAGTGGAAGCGTTATCAAAATCGAACGCCGGCGACGACTTTTTCCAGGAGCAGGCCTTGGCGCGGGCGCGGCAGGGACTGCTCCAATTTGAAAGCGGCCTCGCGGCGCAGCGGGCCTTTACGGAAGAGAAAACTGCCGGAAGCGTAGCGCTCGGTTGGTTCCGCCGTGAGTTGGATCTTGCCGTGCCTCGGGCTGAAGAAGGACCGCAGACGCTGTTGGGGCTGTCGTGGTTCCATTATGCCACCATCGCCATTCTGGCGAGTTTTGCCGGCTCAATGATCTGGATCTCGGTTCAAAGGGCGAACAGAGCCCAAGCGTTATTGCGCGATCTAGCCTTCGCCAACCAGGCTTCTCCATATGCGCCCGCGGCAAGCCGACAGGCCCAAGCGGCAGGCGCGCCTCCTGCGGCGGCCGACGGGCCGTCGCCGTCTGCCGCGGTAGCGACCCCATATAAGGCGGTTGCGGCGACAACGCTTCCGGCGGGCCGCTGGTCGGGGCAGCTACGCGTCGCGCGAATGTTTCAGGAGACCGCCGATGTGCGCACGTTTCGTCTGGCTCACCCGGCCGAAGGCGATCTGCCCTTTGTCTTTCAGCCCGGCCAATTCTTGACCGTCTCCGTGGTAATCGAGGGCAGGGAAGCCAAACGTTCGTATTCAATAGCTTCGTCGCCGTGTTGCCGCAGCTGGTGTGAGATCACGGTCAAGGCGGCGCCGCACGGCCTAGTTTCGAGTTTCTTGCATGAGCGGGTCAAGGTCAAAGATCTCATCGGGGCCTCGGGACCATATGGGAAATTCAGCTTCCGCGGCGCCGAAGCGCCCGATATCGTGCTGATCGCTGGCGGCGTGGGCGTCACGCCACTGATGAGCGCACTACGTTACTTGACTGATCAGAGCTGGGCTGGCGAGATCTTTCTCATTTACGCCTGCGCGACAATGGCGGATGTAATCTACCGCGAAGAGCTCGAGTACCTCATCCGGCGGCATCCGAATTTGCACGTGACGACTGTGCTCAGCGACGAGCCTTCAGCGGGGTGGACCGGACCGCGTGGAAACATCACCAAGGATTTGCTTATCCAAGCAGTCCCCAATTTAACGGCTCGCCGTGTGCATCTGTGCGGGCCGCCGCCCATGATGGAGGCGGTGAAGGCGATGCTAGCCGCCATTATGCAGCGTGCCGAGATGAAGAGCGGTGTTTTGGGTGTGATTGTTGATGCGTCGGCGGCGAGAGGCGCACGTTTTCGTCACCGGCATTGGATGGCTGCCGGATCGAATTGGACGACGTTTGCGGGTTGAAGGGACGGGTTCGAGAGACGGGGACGCAGGCCCCGCGGATCATGTCGCGAGGCGTGGAATTCGGTCGAGGACGACGCGGAGGATTTGCTGACCGGGATAGGCAGTCGGCAGATGGACCTTGATCTGGCTTTTCAGCTCGACGACGCGGGCAGCGATTTTTATGAGGCGCAGGCGCAGCGTGTCGAACTGCGCGGCGCGCCAATGAGAACGCTTGGGCGCGGCCATGCGCAGGCCCCACATGATCCAATAGGCGCCGGCGTGCAGAAAGAGGCGCAGTTGGTTGGCCGTCGCTTTTATGCAGGAGGTGCGGTCCGCGCAAAGATGCGTCTTCCAAGACTTGATGTGGTTCTCGGCCTGGCCGCGGCGGCAATAGACGTCTTCATAGAGCCGGCGCGCGTTGCTCTTGTCGAGATTGGTGACGACGAAGCGCGTATCGACGCCGTCCGATCCGGCTTCGGTTCGCGCGATGATGCGCTCGACGCGGCTCCAGCTTTTCGCGCCGTCGAGGAATTCTTTGTAGCGCCGCACTTTGCCGGCGTTCGGCGCGGCTTCGAACAGCGCCGTCGTTTTGGCTTCGAGAGCGAGAATATGCGAGCGCAGCGTCGGCGTGGGCGCGACGCCGAGGATGAAGTCGAGACCATTCTTGCGGCAAAAATCGATGGTTTCGGGCGCGCAGTAATGGCTGTCGGCGCGCAGCAGGATCTCGGTTTTGGGCCAATTGGCGCGGATGTAGCGCAAGAGGCGGCGCAGAAAACGTTCGGCCTCTTTGCCGCTGGGGCGTTTGGCCGGCCGCAGCATGGCCGAGACGAAACGCCCGGAGCCGTCGAAGACGACGATCGGCTGAAAGCCGTATTCGTCGTGATGCGCATTGAACAGCCGCAGCTGCTGGCCGCCATGCACGGCATCGAACGTGTCGTCGATGTCGAGCACGATCCGTTTCGGGACGCTCTGGAACGACGCGCAATAAAGATCGACCAGAACGCGCCCCATTCGCAACAGGGCGCGGGCGTCGGGCAGATTTTCGAAGCGCGAGATCGTCGATTGCGACGCGAGTTCACGATCGGAGGGCGCGACATTGAGCGCCATCTTGAACACCGGATCGTCGCGCAGAGAACTGGCGTCATTGCCGTCTTCATAGCCAGCGGCGATCATCAGCATGCGGAAGCGAAGAATGTCGGCCATCGTATGGGTGACGAGATCCGGGTTGCGCGGATCGCGGATGCAGCCGGCAAGGCGCTCGGCGACGCCGAGCCGCTGCTCGGCCTCGCGCAGTAGCAGCACGCCGCCATCGGAGGACAACAGTCCGCCGTCGAATTTGGCGACGACTTTCTTTCCGGAAACAGGTGACAGACCCAAAAGCGGCAACGTAGGATCGTTCATGGCGGGCGTGGCGGCTCACGAAATGGCGCGGGTTGGCTTCAGTAACCGAACTCTACGCCACATCAAGAGCCTGTACCACTCCCGCCAACTCCCAGTGAATTTTCCGGGCTAGCTGACCTCGGCGTGCCAAGCGACCAAGTGAAAACCGAAACCTTTCTCGGGGCGGAGCCACATCCCTCGGTCGTTGCCGGCGCGCCTGTTTCCGGCATGCAGGCGGCGGCGGCCGCCGTTTGCACTTTTATTCGCTCAGGCAAGGCCGCCCCGCTGCCGTCAGACAAGACGATCCTGGAAGCCTCCGAGGATGTTGGCGTCAATATCGACTACTCCTGCCGCCAGGGCTACTGCGGGGTGTGCAAGACGAAACTGGTGTCCGGCCAAGTCTCCATGGCCGTCGAAGACGGCCTCACGCCGGAGGACAAGGCAAGCCAGATCATTCTGGCTTGCCAAGCCAAATCCATGGCGGATGTCGCAGTCGAGGCTTAGCCCATGCAGGAGCGCGAACGCGTCGTCATCGCCGGCCTTATCGTCCTCATGCTGATTCTGGGGCCAGGGTTTTTCGTGCATCGCTCGCCACGATTTGCCGGCTCTCTTGCCGGCGGTGCGCTGGGCGTGTCCGCCGCGCTGCTCATGGTGAGCCCCCTCGGCTACGCCCTCGTCAAGCGTGTCGCTTTCGTGCGGAACGTCGTCACGCGGAAAGTGTCCCTCCGGACCCTGCTAGCCTGGCACGTTTATACAGGAATTGTGGGACCGATCCTGGCTCTCCTCCACTCCGGACACAAGTTTCAAAGTTTGCTGGGCATGCTGCTGACCGGGGTCATGTTGATCGTCGTCTTCACTGGCTTCGTCGGCCGCTATCTGTTGAAGCATTGCTCGCAGGAGATTCGAGAAAAGAGGGAGACGGTTTCGAACCTCCAGAGGCAATACGACGCCGCCGCGCTGGACTTGCGCCAGCAGGGAGGACCGGCGCTGGAAGTCGCAACCCAAGGCGTGATCGCGCGCGCGCTGGCGGGGTTGTTCCTTCCAAGCACAGCCGTCGTGGGCCTCGGAGGCGTGACAGCGCTGGGAGCGGTTCGATTAGCGGAGGCCATCGCGGATGTGGAGTATTCGATCAAAATGCATGACGTATTAAACGGCGCGCTCCGTCGTTGGCTGAATTGGCATCTCGCGTTTTCCCTGATTTTTTACCTGCTTCTGGGCGTTCATGTGTGGTCAGGCCTCAATTATGGGCTGAGGTGGTTTCATCCATGAACAACCGGCTCTTGAGCGCGATCCTTTTCGGTTTGGTCATAGTGGCCGCCGCCTTGAGCGCATTTCATGCGCATGTAACGGGGAACGCCGAGCGGTTGCAGCGCTTCGTCAGTCCCGGCAAGCTATCAGCCGCCCATGCGTTCCTCGAACAGGAGTGCGCCACCTGCCACACGCCAATGCACGGCGTCGAAGCGACGAAGTGCATTGTTTGCCACGCAAATAATGAGCCGCTTCTAAAAAGGCAGCCAACAGCTTTTCATGCGAATATCGGTAGTTGCGCGGGATGTCACCTCGAACACCGGGGGGTAAGTATCCGCCCGGTAGCAATGGACCACATCGCGCTCGCCCGGATTGGCTTGGATGCCTTAAGCGCATCCGCGCCGGACACGGAGTCGCGCTTGGAAGCCGAGCGGATCCGTCACTGGCTTCGTGATCGGCCCGGTGGATTGTCTCAGCTGGATAGGACGCTACATTGTCGGACGTGTCACGCGACGAAAGATCGTCACGCGGGCCTGTTCGGCGCTGACTGCAGTCAATGCCATCTGACCACTCAATGGACGATCTCTGGATATCGGCATCCTTCGGCCAGCTCGCGCGATTGCGCTCAGTGCCACCAAGCGCCGCCGAGCCACTATATGGAGCACTTCCGCATGGTGTCGCAAAGAGTAACGGGGGAAGGGCAAGCCCAGGTAAACGAGTGTTACCTCTGCCATCAGACGACGACTTGGAACGACATCAAACAGGTCGGTTGGTATAAGCACCACTAGGGCTGCCCGGCTGCACAACACGGTTGCCGCCCTTCCAAGATGAACGACAGGGAGGATCACATGTCTACGAAACGTTTCATGCAGATCATGGTGGTGATGGCCGCCTTCGTCGCATTCGGCCCGGCGCCGGTGCTCGCTCAGGGCATGATGGGGCAAGATCATATGGGCGGAATGGGACAGCGGCACGGAATGATGGGCAAAGGCATGATGGACAAGAAGATGCAGGAACTCCAAAACCACGAGAAAATGATGGAGGGCATCAAGGACCGCGACCAGCTGATTGCCGAGATGAAAAAGCACATGCAGATGATGACCAATATGATGCAAGATATGATGCGACTGCAAGAAAGCGCGCCGCGCGGATCAGAAGGGACGCCCGATCACGCGATGCCCGAGCACCCGATGGACCGCTGATTACCCCTCGATTGAAAATGGACAAAGGAGCGCGCATCTGGGGTAGCCGCATGATTTGTTCACTTTCTTTCGCCCTCCTGCCCCTGCATCTCAGGGGCGCCCAAACGAGCGTGGATTTCGCTTGAGACCGATGGCTCCGGCGGTTGGCGGAACGACGAACGGATGCGGGGTCGACTCGTTCGCGATGGAGGACTTTCACGCCCCCCGTCGCCGCGAACGCGCTGGCTTTTCAGCCCATGATTGCTGTCAGCGGATGATCTCGATGAAGGGAAAGCGTTGTCGCGCCTCGCGCGCAGTGGCAGTGACCGCCGCGGGCCTTCATCTCGAGACGGAGCTGTTCCTCGCAACCAGGCCGACGCGAACCAGCCGAAGCGGGGATAGTTTGAAAGAGCCGAAATCATGCCGTCCCGGGCGTACAAGATTTTGGCCGTCGATCACAAAATAGCTAATCGACTACGTCACCCTCTCCATTTTTCCGGGGCGCGCTAGCAGCGGTATGGCGAACATGCTCGCAAACCTGCGGCGAGCAGATTGCCCCACCATATATTCCCAGGGCGAACCCGCTCGCCAGCACAGCTGTGGCGAGTAGGGAGGTAATTTTCAAAAACTTACTCTCAACCGCCCGTTCGGAGGCAAGCTCATCGGTGAAATCATTTTTTTCGGGAGCGCTTGCCA
Source organism: Methylocystis sp. (assembly GCA_022843525.1). GTDB lineage: Bacteria > Pseudomonadota > Alphaproteobacteria > Rhizobiales > Beijerinckiaceae > Methylocystis. The sequence continues at coordinate 61,320 of JALHNR010000001.1, forward strand.
AGACGGCGCTCTTTGCCGAGGCTTCAATTGCGCCGGTTACGAACCCGGCCGCCAACGAGACGGTCGCGAACCACCATCTGTTATCGATGACGCCAATTAGAGTCCCTGCTATGCAGTAGACCAAAAAGAAATTAAGAATACGATTCAGCCGTCGATGAGCTTCCGAATAGGTGGCGATGATCGGCGCGCATGGACTACTCATTTCTTGCGCGATCTACCCGGCGGCAGGCAAAGCGCGCCAACTCGGGAGGCGCGCGCTTGTTGTAAGCAAGGACTTCCGATCGGCGTTGAGGCCGACCAAGATGTCGAAATCGCCCGGTTCGAGCATCGGCTCCAAGTCCTGGCCGGGAAAGCAAAAGCTCTCCGCCTTTAGCGCGAAGGCGACAGTCTTGGTTTGGCCCGGCGCCAATGCGATCTTCTCCCAGGCCTTCAGTTCCATGAGCGGACGGGCGACGGTCGCCTCGCAGTCATGAACGAAGAGGATTATCGTTTCTTCTGTCGCGGTCCGCCCCTCGTTGACAGCGTCGACCTCGACTTTGATCTGGTACTCGGATTGGAAATTTTCAGGGCTCGCGCGAATCTTTTCCAATTTGACGCGGCCGAAGGAGAGGCCGTGTCCGAAAGGGAAAAGCGGCGCGGTCGGGAGGTCGAGGTATTTGCTCGTGAAAGGATCGGTTGAATCGGCGGGCCGGCCCGAAGACCGCTCCGCATAGAAAATCGGGATCTGCCCGATGTCGCGCGGCCACGTGACCGGAAGCCGGCCGGTAGGGTTGAAGCACCCCGTCAGCACGTCGGCGTCCCGCCATATCGCCGCCCGCCTTGAGCGCGAGCGCGGCCGCTTCAATAAGATCGGTTGCGACGCCAGCTGAATCAGCTCGGCAATCGCGGCGTAGTCGCTGATGACGACTCCCTCGAAACCGAGTTCGCGCTTCAAAAAGCCGCGCAGGAGGCCGATATGCGCCGTCATGGGAACGCCTGCTACGGCATTGAACGCCGGCATGACGGCCGCGCCGCCGGCGCAAAAATGCTTCGCCGTTGCGGCGACCGAAGCTTGCGCGGCCAGGTTTCCCCTTGGAAGCCGCGGACCTTCGCTTCGGAGAATTTCGCCACGACGAGCGGGTCTTCGCCCGGACCTTCGGCGATCCAGCCCCAACGCGGATCGCGGCCCGTTAAAGACGGGCGCCTTCGTCGGAATCCGCATGACTCCGTCGCGCGTCGCCTCAATCGCGGCCGCGCGGGCGGTCTGCTCCCATAGAAGGAGGTCGAACGCTCCGGCTTCAGCAAGAGGAATAGGGAAGATTGTCTTGTGCCCGTGCAGCACGTCGAGACCGAAAAGAAGCGGAATGCCGAGCCGCGTCTCCTCTCCCGCAAGCTTCTGAAGCGCGGCGATCGCTTCACGCTCCCAAAGATTGAAGATGCCGCCAATCCTTCCCGAGCGAATGTCTTCGGTCGTCGGCCCCCCGGATCGGCCCCGTGACCGCTTCTCCCGCGTCATCAGGTTGAGCTGCCCGATTTTTTCCTCAAGCGTCATCTGGGCTAGAAGTGAATCGATCACGTGCACGGCGGCCTACTCGAACAATTTGTGCCGGCATCATCGCGGGGGAAGCGCGAAGTGGTCGATGCGGCATCGTAATTTGCGTCTGCGCGCGAGACGCAAGATCAATCTTGCCGAATGAGGATGCGAGTGATGCTATACTGCGTTGAAAGGGTCGATATTGATGGTCAAGCAGGCCGACAGCACGTGTCAGCCCTTCGCCGAACGGCTACGCCGGGCGAAAGATTCGCAGCGCAATTTTGAACGATTTTGGAGGCGTTTTATCTTCCTCGGGAGCGCGCTACCTTGCTTTGGCTTGGCGTTGGTCTCCTTGCGGCGATCGGCGCCCCGACCAGAGCCGGCGTTACAATGGTCCAGCCGAGGGCGCCGATCATCGCAAGGTTCTGGCCAATCGACCGCTCGCCCTCGCGGCGCCATAAGGCGCGCCGCTCCTGCAGTCTTCGGACCGCCTCGTCGAGACCCATTTTCGCGAATGCGTTACGCGCCTTTGTAAATTTCCACCACCGTATCCAGCAACTTCAGTGCTTCCTCGCGGGGTCGCTGGAAGCAGTTGCGGCCAATGATCGAGCCGTTGCCGCCACCCGCGTAAATCGCGCGGGCATCGTGGTACACGCTGTCCTCGCCCTTGGCGGCGCCGCCCGAAAACACGACGATGCGCTTGGAGTTGAAGCAGCATTGCATGACATGCTCCACGCGCTCCGGCAGGGTGGCAATAGGGATTCTCTTTTCCCGATAACTTTCTCCGCATCTTTGTTTTCAAGATGCGCCGTGGGCAGTTTGACCTCGATGATATTGGCGCCGAGCGAGGCCGCCATGTGCGCGGCATAGGCGACGATATCGATGGCGGTTTGCGGCCCGTGCCGCCCAGTTTGCCCGCCATCAGCATGCGGGCAAGTTGGCCTTGGCGCCGGGGGGTCTCGCCTTCGTACCAGTCGAGGATTTCGCGAACGCGCAGGGTGAGATTCATGGGAGTTGGGTCCGTGCGACGCGGAAATGCCCTTCAGCAGAATACGAGCCGACACTGCATCCCCATTAGCCAAGACGTCGGTTACTTTCAGTTCGACACGGCGCGGGTCATGTGCAATGAGGGCGCGATCTTAATTCGCAAGTTAGCAGTTCGAACTGGGTCCGCGCCAAAAATTTCCCCAGGATCGCCGTCATTTGTCCGCTGCAGTTTGCTGTAGGATGTGACCACGTGGCCGCCCGTTCTAAGGGGAAGTCGCGCCCAGCATAGGCGAGGGTTCCACCTTCAGACAAACGGTGGCGGTAGCGTTTCGCTCAACATTGGCGAGCGCTTTTTATGAACGTCGTCGTCGGCAACTCGATAGTGTGCCAGGATAAGGGTGTAGTGATCAAAGGCGGAAGGCGGCTACGCCGAAACCCCGTGTTTAAGGCGACGGCGGGCCACGTCAGACGTGGCAAAAGGCGCCGAGCGCGCGAGCTTGCGAAAGGAGTTTTGGCGAGCCTGCAAACTGCATTCGGTGACGTCGCCGGCGCGGGCAAGCATGACGTTGCGCTACCTCAACTGGTCAAGCTCTTAGAACGGAACCGGCTCGTATCAAGTGTCGGCGAAGAAATTTACAAATTGTTTTTGAGGGCGGGCGAGATTTGTTGTCGCAAGAATCTGACGCCCGCCAAATACGGCGGGCGTCTTTAATGCTAACAGTCTGGGCATCACCGGCAAACCCAAACCCATTGGCCTTGATCCCATACCCAGCAGGGACCGTGCACGTGGCCGCCGCCCCCACCGTAGTAGCCGGAGCCGCCGCTCCAATCGCGGTGCCCGTGGCGGCCGTGCCCTCCGTAGTCCGGCAGATACCGACCGTCGCTCCATGCGCCGGCTTGCGCCAATGACGCCCAAAACATTGCGGCTGCTAGAACTGCGCCAGAAGTTAGCATTTTGCGCATAGGACCCTCCCTATTCTTCTGATGGAGAACTATGACGCTTGGGGTCGAATACAAGGGCGCAGACCCCATCAAGATTTTGGATCAAGCGCTCAGTTCGACGCTTCTAATGCCATTGAGTCGAGGGGGAAAAAGTAGGGCTGCCAGAATCGGAGGCAGAATGCGGCGCGTTGGTTAAACGCCAAATACGAAGCGGCGACGCCATTCTCGACATGAAGGACAGTTCCGCAAACGCGGCCGCGGCGATGATTATCGCTGGGGCGTTTTTGACGCGTCCTGGATACTTTCAATCGAAGACGTTTAGGCAATTTAACGAGTGCACTCACCGCATTGCAGCCCAGCCTTCGTGGCAAGATCGGCGGCATCGAGAATTGCATTCCCGCACTCGCGCGCGTAGATTCGTCACAACGCTGACGGGCCACCTCCGTCGCCGAGAGCGCCCCGACCGTGGATGTAACGGCGGGGCGTTTTGCGTTTTTGGGGAGTTGAAGCCGCTCGCCACGGCGCTAATTCTATGCCCCGCAATGTTGGTGCAATCGCACCGACACAACCCTCCCAGGGGTTGTGCAAAATTCGCCCGGTCAGCAATGGCCGGGCTTTTCGTTTGCGCTCGATCAGCGGCGCCGTCGCCGGATCAAGCCAAACACCAATTTCTACTCGGCCTTTCCCAGCCGGGTCGGGTCGAAGATAAAATAGCGGCCGCCGATCGATCCTTCGAACCAAGATGATTCGTCGCGGCGCTGCAGATAGAATTTTACTTGCGTATTGGGAACGCCGACAACCATCACCGTGTCTCGGAGTTCATCGACTTCAACCGTCAACGGCTCGTCGTGGCGATCGATGTCAATAAGTACTATGCGCCGGCCCATGCTCAACCCTTGATCGACTGGCAAAATGAACAATGCGGCCCGTGCCGCCCAGTTTGCCCGCCATCAGCATGCGGGCAAGGTTGGCCTTGGCGCCGGGGGTCTCGCCTTCGTACCAGTCAAGGATTTCTTGAACGCGGAAGGTGAGATTCATGGGAGTTGGGTCCGTGTGACGCTGAAATGCCTTCAGCAGAATACGAGCCGACACTGCATCCCATTGGCCAAGGCGTCGGGGCGGGTTATGTCGAATGCGGGTCGCGATCTTAATTCGTAAGTTAGCAGTTCGAACGTTCGAACCGCGCGCGCCAAAAATGTTCCCAAGGTCGCTGTCATTTGTCCGCTGCGGCTTGCTGTTGGATGTGACCGCGTGGCCGCCCGCTCTCGCGAGACGTTCGTGCGTGCCCAGCATCGGCGAGGTTTCCACCTTCAGGACAAACGGCAGCGGTAGTGCTTTGCTCGTAAGCGCTGTTTTCAGGCCACGTCTTTGAGTGCGACCGGCTGCGCGTAGGCCCAGGGCATGAGGTCGTCGAGTTTGCTGGCGAGATGGCCGTCGACGATCTTCGTGAGGACGTCGGCCATATAGGCTTGCGGATCGACGCCGTTGATCTTGCAGGTCTCGATGAGCGAGGCGACGATCGCCCAGTTCTCAGCCCCGCCGTCCGAGCCGGCGAAGAGAGCGTTCTTCCTATTGAGGGCAATGGGGCGGATGGCGCGCTCGACGATGTTAGAGTCGATCTCGATGCGCCCGTCGTCGACGAAGCGCGTCAGGCCGTCCCAGCGCGAGAGCGCGTAGCGGATCGCCTCGGCGAGCTTGGTCTTCTGGCTGATCAGCGCGAGCTTTTCACGCAGCCATGGCTCGAGGGCGTCGAGGATTGGGCGGGATTTTTCCTGTCGCGCCGC
>JALHNR010000002.1 GCA_022843525.1 Methylocystis sp.
TCGATCTGGCGGTCGTTCAAGCCGAAGCGGCGATAGATGGCGGCGATCTGCGGCTCGAAGGCGCGTTCATTCGGCAGGAACAAGCGCGTCGGGCAGCTCTCGACGATCGCCGGCGCAATCGGACTCGTTTCGATATCGGCGAGCGACTGTGTGGCGAAGACGACGGAAGCGTTCTTCTTGCGTAGGGTTTTCAGCCATTCGCGCAACTGGCTGGCAAAGCCCTTGTCGTCGAGGGCGAGCCAGCCTTCGTCGATGATGATGAGGCTTGGCGACCCGTCGAGTTGGCCTTCGATGCGATGAAAGAGATAGGCGAGAACGGCGGGCGCCGCCGATGAGCCGATCAGGCCTTCGGTCTCAAAAGTCTGGATGTCGGCGGCGCCGAGAACTTCTGCCTCTGCATCGAGCAACCTCCCATGCGGTCCGCCAAGGCAGAAAGGTTTTAGCGCGCGTTTGAGGGCGTTCGACTGCAGAAGTACTGAGAGGCCTGTCAGCGTGCGCTCGGCAACCGGCGCTGACGCGAGGGAGCCGAGCGCCGTCCAGAGATGTTCTTTGACCTCCGGCGCGACGCTTACATTTTCGCGGGCGAGGATCGCCGCGATCCATTCGGCAGCCCAGGCGCGCTCCGCGACCTCGTCAATGCGCGCCAGCGGCTGCAGGGAGACGGGATCGATGTCGTCGTCGTTGAGCGATCCGCCAAGATCGTTCCAATCGCCGCCCATGGCGAGCGTCGCCGCCCGCGCCGATCCCCCGAAATCGAAGATGAAAATCTGGGAATTTTCGTATCGGCGAAACTGCAGCGCCATCAGCGCCAGGAGCACGCTCTTGCCGGCGCCGGTCGGACCGACGATCAGCGTATGCCCGACATCGCCGACATGGAGCGAGAACCGAAACGGCGTCGACCCTTCCGTCCGCGCGAAGAACAGCGGCGGCGCATGAAGATGCGTGTCCTGCAGCGGACCCGCCCAGACCGCAGAGAGCGGAATCATATGGGCAAGATTCAGCGTCGAGATCGGCGGCTGGCGGACATTGGCGTAGACATTTCCGGGAAGCGAGCCAAGCCAAGCTTCGATTGCGTTGACCGTCTCCGCCATACAGGTGAAGTCGCGGCCCTGGATCACCTTCTCGGCGAGACGAAGCTTTTCGTTCGCGAGTCGTGGATCGTCATCCCAGACGGTCAGCGTCGCCGTCACATAGGCTTCGCCGATGAGATCGGAGCCGAGATCCTGCAGGGCTGCGTCGGCATCTAACGCCTTGTTATGGGCGTCGGTGTCGAGCAGCACCGAGGCTTCATTGGTCATCACCTCCTTCAGGATCGCGAAGATCGACTTTCGCTTGGCGAACCATTGCCGCCGGATGCGGGTCAGGACTTTCGTGGCGTCGCTCTTGTCGAGGGTGAGCGCCCGCGTCGACCAGCGATAGGGAAAGGCCAGCCGATTGAGTTCGTCGAGAACGCCCGGATAGGTCGTTGAGGGAAAGCCCATGATGGTGAGGGTGCGCAGATGTGCGCTCCCAAGCCGCGGCTCGAGGCCGCCGGTCAGTGGCTCGTCGACGAGGATTGCGTCGAGATGCATCGGCGTCTCGGGAACGCGCACATTGTGGTGCCTGGTCGAGACGCAGGAATGGAGATAGGTCAGAGTTTCGGCGTCGGAGAGCCATTTGGCCTCCGGCGCGAAGCCTTCGATCAATTGCAGCAGGCGATCGGTCCGATCGATAAAGCCCGCGAGCATCGCGCGCGGGGAGTCGCCTGCGGCGCGCCCTTCATAGAGCCAGCGCTCGGCGCTCGATGCGTCGTCTTCGGGCGGCAGATAGACGAGGGTGAGAAAATAGCCGCTCTCAAAATGCGCGCCTTCTTCCTCAAACTGCGCCCGACGTTCTTCGTCAACCAGCGCCGAAACGGGATCCGGAAAGAAATTCGCTGAATAATCCTGCGCCGGATTGCGCTGCGCCTCGAGGAAGATTGCCCAGCCAGAGCCGAGGCGCCGCAGCGCATTGTTGAGCCGCGCCGTGACGCCGACAAGTTCCGCTGGCGTTGCGCTCTCCAAATCCGGACCGCGAAATCGCGCCGTGCGTTGAAACGAGCCGTCCTTGTTCAGGACGACGCCGGGCGCGGCCAACGCCGCCCATGGCAGGAAATCGGCGAGGCTTTGCGGCTTCTTGCGATATTCGGCAAGGTTCAGCATGAACGCCTCTCCTCAAGCGCCAAAATGCGTGGGGTAGCGTAGATGCCGGCGCGCGACCTCGACGAAATCGGGATCGCGCTTCGCCGCCCAGACGGCGGCAAATTGCGCCACGACCCAAAAGGCGAGTCCGGCGATCCAGAGACGCAGACCAAGGCCGAGCGCCGCCGCGAGTGTGCCGTTGAGTATGGCGATGGCGCGCGGCGCGCCGCCGAGCAGGATCGGTTCGGTCAAGGCGCGGTGGACGGGAATCCGAAATCCAGCGACCGGGCCGCCATTTTGAATGGACGCATTATCCATCAGATCAGCGCTCCGCCGCCGAAGGAGAAAAAGGACAGAAAGAAGCTCGATGCGGCGAAGGCGATGGAGAGACCAAAGACGATCTGCACCAGCCGCCGAAACCCGCCCGACGTGTCGCCGAAGGCGAGCGTCAGGCCCGTCGTGATGATGATGATCACCGCGACGATCTTGGCGACAGGTCCTTCGATCGACTGCAGGATCTGTTGGAGCGGCTGCTCCCAGGGCATGTTGGAGCCGGCGGCGACGGCGGGCGTCGAAAGGGCGGCGGCGCCAATGATGAGAACGACAGCGCCAAAGCGTTTGTGAACAGAAATCCTATTCATGAGTCTCTCCGAGGTTGAGATGGGTGAGATCGGCGAGCGCGTAGTTACCGCTCTCGGTCAGCCCCTGAACGGCGGCGAGTTCGATGAGCCGGCGCTCTGAACCGCGTCCAGCCAGCACAGCGATGATCTGGATCGTCTCGGCGATCATCGCGCGTGGCACGGTGACGACGGCTTCCTGGATGAGCTGTTCGAGACGGCGGAGCGCGCCGAGCGCGGAACCGGCGTGGATGGTGCAGACGCCGCCCGGATGTCCGGTTCCCCATGCCTTCAAGAGATCGAGGGCTTCGCTGCCGCGCACTTCGCCGATCGGAATGCGGTCGGGTCGCAGGCGCAGCGATGAGCGGACGAGCTCGGAGAGCGTCGCGACGCCTTCCTTGGTGCGCAGCGCCAGGAGGTTTGGCGCGGCGCATTGCAGTTCGCGCGTGTCTTCGATCAGGACAACGCGATCATTCGTTTTGGCGACTTCCGCAAGCAGCGCGTTGACGAGCGTCGTCTTGCCGGTCGACGTGCCGCCGGCGACGAGAATATTGTTTCGCTCGATGACGGCAGCGCGCAGGATCGCCGCCTGCTGCGGCCCCATGATCCCGGCGGCGACATAATCATTAAGTGGGAAGACTGCGACCGCCGGCTTGCGGATGGCGAAGGCCGGCGCCGCGACGACAGGCGGCAGCAATCCTTCGAAGCGCTCGCCTGTTTCCGGCAGCTCCGCGGACACGCGCGGCGCGCCGGAATGAACCTCGGCCCCGACATGGTGCGCAACGAGCCGAATGATGCGTTCGCCGTCTTCCGGCGAGAGGCGCGCGCCCGCCTCTTCCAATCCGCTCGTCAGCCGATCGAGCCAGAGTCTCCCGTCGGGATTGAGCATGATTTCGACGACGCTGTCGTCGTCGAGCCATCGGGCGATCTGCGGCCCCAAGGCCGTGCGCAGCATGCGCGCACCGCGCGAAATCGCTTCTGGATTGTGAGAGTGAGCTGCCACATTCGCCCCTGGTTTTGTTCGAATCGCCCATGGGCGGCTCGCAACCGGGGTCGATTAAGAAAGGCCGAGGTTGAACGAATGCAACAAGTCAGTCGGTGGCGTAGGGGAGTGGCGTGCAAAGACAGGGGAAAGCGAAAGCGAGCGCGAAAGGTGGATCGACCAACATGGTCGAATATAGCGAAAGAATTACGCGGTGCGAGCAATAGGCGAGCCGCTTTGCGCCATCGCCGCACACATTGATGCGGTCGTCGGTCGCTTCTTCGAGCTGCGCTGATCGGGAAAACCGTGGTTGGCGAACGGTGCCGCGACTCCATCTCGTGGATGCGACCGGGGAATGGTTCGTCTGTTTGAAATTTCAGGTTCCGTCCAAATGAAATTGAAAGGGTCGCCTCAAGGACACGTGCTTTTTTCGATTATGACTCGGCGGCGTCCGATCCGGCAGGCGGCGTGACTTCCTCAGAGACCTCTCGTGAGAGGCGCTGGCCTTTCGCGAGTCGTCTCCCCAACGCCCCGATAAAACTTTCATAGCGTTCGCGGCCCTTGGCCTGGGCGGCGGCCTGCGCATTGTCGGGGAGAGGCGGCGTCGCGGTGAGCCAGGCGCGGATATAGAGCGCGAGCGCCTCGACCGAGAATTCGAGGTCGCGCTCCATACGATCGACCGAGCGGGCAAGCCGATCCATGCGGCGTGTCACTGCCGCTTCCCAGCGATCTGAATCGTCGGCTGTCAGAAATGATATGATGGCAGCTTCGGCGATCGCCGATTTCGCGGTGCGCTCCTTGTCGGCAAGTTTTTCGAGCCGCACCATCATGTCGGCGTCGAGATAGACGGAGAGGCGTTGCTTTACCGGCATCGGCGCCTCACAGGGCTATTCCATCGTCGGGATCCATCGAAGCTTGTCGCGCGACCGACCGGATACGGGTGCGGAGCGTGCGGGCGCGGATTGCTTCCTCGTCGTCGGGTTCGTCGGGCTGCGCATCGTCCAGCGACTGAGTGGAAGGCGCCGACTCGGGGGCGATGGCCTCGTGCTCCGGAATCTCGGGTTCGCGACGAATTCCGCCATTAGCGGGATCCTTGTCGCCCGACTTTTTGGCGACGGCGGCCTTCGCATTTACGGCCTCCTTCGCGGGCAATGTTAGATCACTCCAATCGTCCTTGCTGTCGCGCAGCAATTCGACGCCAGGCAATGCACTCCGTTCGGCCCGATCAAGATCGGGCGGTGGCAGGATACGCGCTGTCAATCGTCGGTCCTCGAAATAGCGCGCCTTCTTCGCTCGAATCGGCGCGAGCCCGGAAACAAGCACTAATTCATCTGAAGGCGGAAGCTGCATCACCTCGCCTGGCGTGAGCAGCGGTCGCGCTGTCTCTTGGCGAGACACCATGAGATGGCCAAGCCACGGCGATAGTCGATGACCGGCATAGTTGCGCGCGTCGCGGATTTCCGTCGCGGTTCCCAGCGCGTCCGAGACACGCTTGGCGGTGCGTTCGTCATTTGTGGCGAATGAAACGCGCACATGACAATTGTCGAGGATGGCGTTGTTTGGACCGTAGGCTTTCTCGATCTGATTGAGCGACTGAGCGATAAGAAAGCTCTTCAACCCATAGCCGGCCATGAAGGCGAGCGCCGACTCGAAAAAGTCCAGCCGCCCGAGCGCAGGGAATTCGTCGAGCATCAAGAGGACGCGGTGGCGCCGTGTTTTTGCATCCAGTTCCTCCGTCAGGCGGCGACCAATCTGGTTGAGCACCAAACGCACCAGCGGCTTGGTGCGGGAGATGTCGGAGGGCGGCACGACGAGATAGAGCGTCGCCGGCCTCTTCGCCGACACAAGATCGTCGATCCGCCAGTCGCAGCGGCGCGTCACCTGCGCCACGACGGGATCGCGGTAGAGGCCGAGGAAGGACATGGCGGTGGAGAGCACGCCAGAGCGCTCATTTTCGGATTTGTTCAAGAGTTCGCGCGCGGTCGACGCCACGATGGGATGGGGCCCGGCGTCGCCAAGATGCGCGGTCGTCATCATGGCGCGCAGCGTCGTCTCGATCGGCCGCTTGGGGTCCGACAGGAAATTGGCGACGCCGGCGAGCGTCTTTTCGGCTTCCGCATAGAGGACATGCAGAATCGCGCCGACAAGCAGCGAGTGGCTGGTTTTCTCCCAGTGATTTCGTCTTTCCAGCGCTCCTTCTGGGTCGACAAGGATGTCGGCGACGTTTTGAACATCGCGCACCTCGTCTGCCCCACGTCGCACCTCCAGCAACGGATTGTAGGGGCATGAATTCTCATTGGTCGGATCGAACAGCAGGACGCGCCCGAAGCGCGCGCGCCAGCCGGCCGTCAAATTCCAGTTCTCGCCCTTGATGTCGTGAACGATCGCCGATCCCGGCCACGTGAGCAGGGTCGGGACGACAAGGCCGACGCCCTTGCCGGATCGGGTTGGCGCGAAGCACAAGACGTGTTCCGGTCCGTCATGACGCAAATAGTCGTCATCGAAGCGCCCAAGCACGACGCCATCTGGGCTGAACAAGTTCGCGGCGCGCATCTCCTCCGGCTTCGCCCAACGCGCCGAACCATAGGTGACGACATTCTTGGCTTCGCGCGCTCGATGTACCGACATGCCGATGGCGACGGCGATCGAGGCGAACCCACCTGACGCGGCGATGACGGCGCCTTCAACAAAAATGGTCGGCGCGTAGGCGTCAAAATGATACCACCACCAGAAGAATGCAGGCGGCGGATACATCGGCCACGAAGCGAGACGGAACCACGCCGGGCCCAATTCTGGTTGAAATGCCAGCCGCCACGCCGTCCATTGTGTCGCGCCCCATGTGGTTACGAGCACGATCGTGAAGACAACGAGGATCTGGCCCCAAAGGATGCGGGTGGCGGACATGAGCGCCAGCTATGAGGCTTGCTGCAAAGCCCGCAAGGGGCATGCGCCACCCGTCGAAATATATCGCGCCGTGGCGTAGAAAAATCAGACACGTCCGCGTTGTGGGCTCGACGCATTTCGTTCCAGGTCGGCGTCAAATTGTGCGCGACCCGCCGTAACACTCGATTATCTCTCCGTTGGTAAGTATTGTGCGAATTGTCCGCTGGTCGCGGGCAGAATCGACTTCACTGCGCTGATAGGCCGTATTGATGCCCATTCCAACATTCACGATCGACGGTGTTCTGCCGCCCTATGTCGGACCAGACGGTCCTGGCGGCGCTGCCGAAGACATGTCGCCGTACTCAGTCTCTGCGCTTGAGGTTGTGGCTTCTTTAGGATTGACTGAGCAGCGGCGGGCGATCCTTGGCGGATGGCTCAGTCATCGCGCCGCCTTGCGCGGCATTGGTTTCGATCGAGGATTTCAATGGCTCGACGGGAGTTTCGTTGAGAACAAAGATCCGCAAGATCTCGATGTGGTGACGTTCCTCCACCGGCCGATAGGTATAAATGACCGGAACGAGTTGGCGGGGCTGATGAGAGCCAACCTGAATCTTTTTGCTCGGCATCACGTCAGAGCGACATTTCATCTCGACTTTTTCGCGGCCGATCTAGATGGGACAAGTGAGACCCTCGTGAATGTAACGCGTTACTGGCTCGGACTGTTCTCGCATCGTCGCGGCGACGATCTCTGGAAGGGGATGCTCCAGGTCAGACTTGAGGACACCTCAGATGATATGGCCGCGCTTGCTGCGCTGGGCTCTAGCCCGGTCCTGACAGGCGTCGCTGGAGGAACCAACCCATGAGCACCCTGCGTAAGCTCGAGCGCGACTTCGTCCACGCGGATATGGCCGCCTTATCAGGTCTACTAGCGCAACTGGGCGATGAGGACGTGATGGCTCGCCTAGGGCTCGAAGCGCGCCTTGAGGAACTTCAGCAGACGATTGCCCAACTGGACCCAACCAAGGATGAGCTGACAGCTTCGGCCGCGCTGTTCTTCGGTGGTCGTCCTGTCATCGGCGCGCGCGGGATAGAAAGCGAATTCGCGGGTGCAGCGGTCACCAAGTTTCAAGACATTGTCGCGAAGGTTCTTGCTCACGAGACCGGCGGCCTTGGTCAACGTGGGATCGTTCCCAACAAGGGCGCGTCGACCCTGCACATCACGAACATCGTGCGTGGCTCGTTCGGCTTCCTGATGGAGGAGGTTCGACCGCAGCAGCAAATGATGGAAACTCCACTCAAGGCCGCCGTCGACGAAGCCACCAAACTTCTCGACGCTTTTGGCGAGTCCGATGAAGAGCAGTTCCGCTCGGCTGTCGAGACCATCGATCAAAGAGTGCTGGGAACGGCACGCGAGTTCTTTGACCTCATGCGTCAGAGCGGCGCAACGCTTCGCCTCGTCGCGGGCGAAACAGATCGAAGCTTCGGAGCCGAAGCGGTCGCCCGCGCCGCCGAACGCGCCACGTCGACGACGGTCGAGGATACGGATGAGACCTTACAAGGTCAGCTCGCAGGCGTGCTCCCCGACGCGCATCAGTTCGAATTCCGAGCCGGCCCTGATCGCGGAACGATACGCGGCAAAGTTGATCGGGCTCTAACAACTGATCAACTCACGCAATTCAATCGGGACTGGGTAAATGTGGATGCGGACGCGCGAGTGCATGTAAAACGGATTTTTCGTAGCGGCGCCGTCGTCCGAGAGAACTATACGTTACTGATGTTGGCGAGACGTGGCGACTGAGACGGCTCGCTAGCAGCGTTCAGTCGCACCATTCGACACGTCCATTCTTCAACCAAAAATGAGAGTGGCAGCCTTTTTGAAGCCACACCGACGGTGAGAGGCTCGGCCGGCCCTTATTGTCAACGCTGAAATCCCAGCGCGGGGCCGCTTCAAGGATTACTAGAAGCTCAATGGTTTGACCACATCCGCAGGGACAACGCATCCCGACGCACCAATCTTCGTTGCCGTCGCGTGCAAGCACCAGATCGCGTCGTGGCAACTGGGGCAAGCTGTCGCCTTCCACGACTCGCAGATGTCGAGGCGGCGCAATGCGCGCCCAAATATTTCGCCACCAAATTGCAATGCTCATCGTGAAGCTCCAACTCGTGCCGGCCTGAGAACAGGTAATCCAAGGAGTGGTTCAAGCGCGCCGCGTCCCAGGATCGGATTCGCCGACGGAACGAAGGCCTCCTCTGCTACACACTCCTCCTCGCATGCCGCGAGGCTGAATTCGGTGCGGGCATAAAGATGATTCGACTCTAGTCGAAATGGGTAGGCGCGGGCGATGAACTCATTCACACAGGCTGCGGCCGCACGCATGTTCAATGTGATGACTGCCGGCGCTTCTTCGATCAGCCCTTTGATATACCCAGCTTCGCGCTCCTGTTGATGCGCTTCCGGCGCCGCCCGCTGGAGATACGCTGCTCGGAGGCTCTCTGGCGTATAAACTCCTCGATCTTGAAGCGAGGATCGCCCCGGCTGCACATAGTCGATGCGACCGCATACGTCGGCGATGGCGGCGCGCGCGCTTCCTTTACGGGTGGGAATTACAACGCCGACATCGAGAAGCGGAATGAGAAACGCCGCAGCAAGAAGGTCCGCAATCTGTCGCGCTTCGAGCGTGTCGACGCAGCAGAAAAGCACGTCGCTTTGGCTTGCCGCGAGCACCGCCTCGCGCGTAAGAACCGAGGCCGGAACAGCCTCGGCAACTCCGTCGCCCCTGTAGCCTGCGACCGCGTCCGCAAACATCTCCACCTTTAGCCGGCGAGCATCAGCATCGCTGAGCTTGGAATTCAAGATGCGATTGAGATTGCGATGTTCGATGCGATCGAAGTCGATCAATTTGATGTGTCCGAAACCGAGACGACAGAGTTGCTCGGCAACAACTGAGCCCGTGCCCGATACACCGATTATCGCTGCGGACAAGCGACCGAGTTCGTCAACCATCCCGCTGGTGAATGCGACCGGCCGGCGTGATGAACGGGTCAATCTGGCATCGGCCTCCCACCAGTAGCTTAAATCGTGATTGGCGACCGTCACGAGATCCACTGGTTTCGCAATGAGATCAGCCTCGTAAATGCGGGCCATGATCGCCCCACTCGGAATCATGATCGCCGAGCCGTGCAGATCGCCAAATGCGTTGAACACGCAGGGCAACACGTGCTGATCGCTTTCGTCATCCAATTCCGAAAAGGCGAATAGCCCGCCCGGGTGTGAATGGATCAGAACCAATGCGAGGCGCTCTGACTCGCCATGATCTATCGCTTCTTCCATATACGCGCCCGGCCAGGTGATCGCGTCTCCTTCCCTGCGCTGGCTGGCTTCATGCGGAATGAGAACGACATCCCGCACGAGCAAGCGCAGCCTCGGTCCCGGCGTTCTTGCGCACAGCAGGATCGCAGCTGCTTCGAGCCCATCTCCGGGGAAGAGATGGGCCTGGATGCGTTCGTGCAGGACGCCGCTGATGGCTAGCGTCGTCTCCGGGATCACTCGCCAACCTCTTTTGCCAGGGCTGATTCGACGAGCGCGAGATGCGTCACGACATTGTCAGTTGAGGGGTTCCACGGCGATTCTGGGCCGCGATGACGCGACCAGCCGTTGAACGGCACGCCGACAATTGTCGCCGAGACATGGGTGCACTCGATAACACGACCCGACGCGAGCGTTAGCGGCGGATAGGTATAGAACATATCGATCTGCGCCCCGGGATAAGTAGGCGGGATCTCTAGCGCAAGCTGCGTCCACGTCGTCGTGAAGCCGACGGGAACAGGGAATTGGTGAATGAGGAGCCATCGGCGGCCTGCATCCATCACTGTCTCCCAGCGGGGGCCGAGGTCGTCGAGATGTGTTTCGTCAATCTCAAGGAGCGCAAAGTCACGGCGTGGCGCCGAAGGCGCTTCGCCATTGTTGACTTCCTTGGGCGTCAGCCGAAGCTTCTCGATGCCCCGGGTGCGCAAGTCGATTGTATCCGTCAGACCAACCGCGCGCTTGGGTTCGCCCTCGATCTTCAGAAAGATGTGCCAGCCCTGATTGGGGTCAAAGCCGGCCCGCGTGAGTGCGTCCCCGACCACAATCGTTGGTGTTGCCACGTCGAGGATCACGCCCTGGACATTCAGCTTCCAAGCGAGCTTGCGGCTGACAAAGGACTCAATTCCCGGCGCGTCGAGGTCCACCAGATCGTGATTGCCGATCAAGCGGTCGGGTTCGTCGGAGCGTTCTAGATAAATCGCTTTCTCGTCGGGCCTCACCCGTCCAAGCTTCCGAAGCAGTCCGCCCGACACGATTCGACATGGCCAATCGAAGCGCTCGCCGTCGATCGTCAGACGATAGCTGCGATCGCTCTCGACGATCACAAAGCGCCCCTCGCTATTGCGTAGGTCTACCGCTTCGCTGGGTCGGACGTCCTCCAGCTCACCTTCGTGAAGGATGTGAAGAACTGTCGCCTGCTGCGCTGGCTTAAAGCCCGCAGCTGCGGAGAGCTGAAAGCCCGTGGGCGTAAGGTCCTCGATCCATACTGCGCGGAACGCCAGCGTTTCGTCCGCCACTTCGATCTTGTGACGGGCCTCGCCGCGATCAAGCGCGGCCTCCGGGACATTTTCCATGGTCATCTCCTGCGTCGCCGGCACCGCGCCAGCGCTCGCTAATCTTACGGCGCGCGCTAAGTTCGTCAAGCATTAATTTAGCGCGCTTGACAAACTTAGCGATGGTGCATTACGCTCTTTGCTGCCGGACTCCATGTCTGGGAACCACAAAAAGGGAGCATCGATGCCAGATGACGAAGCAATTGAAACTCCACAGGCAATAAACCTTGGCCAATTTATAAGAAAGGCTCGGCAAGACGCTCAATTGTCGCTTCGTGATGTAGAAGAAGCGACAGGAAAGGAAGTGTCAAATGCGTATCTCAGTCAACTTGAGACTGGAAAAATCACAAAACCGTCGCCGCATATTCTCTATGCGCTATCGACCGCTCTTGGTGTTGCTTATGAATCGCTGATGGAGCGTGCGGGGTACATCGTTCCCGTCGCCAATCGTGCAGAAGGAATAAAACACGGCCGAGCCGCAACCTTCTCTATCGATAACCTCACTGCCGGCGAAGAAAATGAGCTGCTCGATTACCTCAACTACATTCGCTCCAAACGCAGGTGATCGATGCGACGGCCAGACGATTCGAGTTTGACGCCTGGCCAGTTGGCCCGGGTCCGCAAAGAGGCCGAGCGTGCGCTGCGCGAAGCGGGCGCGCTCGGTGTCTTCCCAACTCCGATCGACAAAATCATGGCGGTCGCCCGTGTTCGGGAAGTCAAGGAAGACGTCCTCAATCCTGGCTTTATTGCGAAGCTTCGAGCGAAGGCAGGCCTGACTGGCCAAGCTGTCAAACGAGCTCTCAGCAAGGTCTTGGGTCTCTTTCACGCCTCTGAGGGTTTGGTCTTTTTGAGTCAATCCTTAATGGCGGTAAAGAAGCGGTTTGTGGGCTTGCATGAAGCCGGTCACGGGTTTTTGCCCTGGCAAAGACCTATGTATGCGGTTGTCGAGGATTGCGAGAAAGCGCTTGATGCCGCGACTGCCGAACTTTTCGATCGCGAGGCCAATGTTTTTGCCTCGGAAGTGCTGTTCCAACTCGATACCTTCTGCGACATGGCCGAGGGCGAGGCCTTTGAGATTTGGACGCCCGTCAATTTAGCCAAGCGCTTTCATGCGTCAAACTATGCCGCGATTCGCCAATACGTCTCGAAAAGCCATCGCGCCTGCGCCGTGGTTGTCCTGAATATGCCTGAGCTCATCGAGGGGGATGGATTTCGCGCCACGCTCCGACGTCCAATCCAGTCAAATAGATTCACAGAGTTATTTGGCCAGTATGGGTGGAAAGATGCCTACACACCCGACGACGATCTAGGTGCATTTATCCCGCTCGGACCCCGAAGGTCGTCGGGTAAACGCTCCATCGCACTAACTGATCGCAATGGTGACCGACATGAATGCGTCGCCGAATCTTTCTCTACCGGACATCAGGTTTTCATCCTTATCCATGCGGTAAAAACGTTGACCGTCACCAGAATCATTTTGCCCGCCGCAGAGTGAGCAGAAAAGCATTTGGAGGCTAACGTTACATTGCGATCCCACGCTTGCGCCCAAAACCCCAATCCACGCTGCCGCCCGGCGACATGACGCCCGATACCTGCTTGCCGATTTCCTTCTCCAATGATGGCGACCAGGGCACGAGCTGGAAGCCGAGGCCGTCGTCGATCATGGCGAAGCGGCCGGAGGCGAGTGTGAGGCGATTGCGGTAGACGCCGGCGACGGTTTCTCCCTCCGTGACAGCGTGGCGCGGGAGGTCGGTCTGGGCGGCGATGCGCTCCCCAACTGTATCGAGTTCCCGGCTTCGCAACGTTTCGAGCAAGTCGCGGGCGAAGACGACGCGCTGGCCTTGTCGGCGCGCGAGTCCCTCCGAGACAAGATGCTCGGTGCGTGCCTCCAGCGCGTCCCGCACATCGCGACCAAAGCCGTTCTCGGAGAGTGGCGTGGGCTCCTTGGCGACCAGGCGCCGATCGAGCCACGTCGCGCCGGGGGCGCGAACTTGATCAGCGAGCGCGAGATCGGAGCGCACCGCGACGACGAGAAGCGATGATCCACTGTCGCGCGATGGGAGGCGCCGCGTTTCGACGATGGCGCCTGGAGCGGCGTCGCTGGTCGCGTCGAGATCTTTGAGCCGGACATGGTGGGTGCGGCCGTCCACGCCGTCGATGATCGCGAAGGCGGAACCCTTCAGCTCGTCGTCGAGGCCGCGCGAGAGAAGGCGGCCGATGATCGTGTCGCCGCGTGCCTCGGAGGCGAGCACAAATTCAGCCGCGGAGCGATCGAGGCCACGTTCACTCAACCCGCGATGGATGCGCGTTATGATGTCGCCGCGCTCGCCAAGCGCGCGCAGCGTCGGTTCCGTGTTCTCGGTCATGATCCATTGTCCCGGGCCGGCCGGCACCGCGAGGCCGAGTCTCTCCAGCTTGCGGGCGCGGGCGACAAGCGCGGTGCGCTCGGCATCCTGAGTCCGGTCGCCAACGGGCCGAAGATCAATCATCCCATCATGGGGGGCGGCCTCGCGCGCGAGGGCTTGATCGAGCGGCGTCCAGCGATCGGCGTCGACCTGTCTTTCCAGCGCGCGGCGGATTTCCTGCTCGCTACGAGGACCAAGCTCCAGCGTGACGAGTTGCTCGGCGCGGGCGCGGAAGCCCCGGCTGATGTAGTCGCGATTGATCACCAGATCGCCGCCGTCGTCGGCTCGTCCGCGAACCAGGATATGGATGTGTGGATGCTCTGTGTTCCAATGATCGACCGCCAGCCAATCGACTGTCGTGCCGAGATCGCGCGACATGTCTACCATGAGATCACGCGTGAAGGCGCGGAGATCGGAGAGCTCGGCGGCGTCATCCGGCGAGACGATGAAGCGGAAGTGGTGGCGGTCACCCTCGCAGCGCTCAGCGAAAATGCGCGCATCCACTTCTTCGCCGGCCGCATCGAACATTCTGCCCGGGGCTCCGTCGCGAGTGACGCCGTCGCGGCGAAGATAGGACAGGTGAGCCGAGAGCGGCGCCGATTTCTGGCTGCGCCGAACGACGCGCGCCTTGATCACCACGCCACGAGTTCCGGAACTCAGACCGCGCAGCGCACGGAGGCTCGCGGCGCGGCCGCGCCCGAACGCGGCACGCCTACTTCCACGCGCGCCAACGCGATGCAAACCGCCGGCCTTCTGCGTCGCCGCGAGAACACGCGCAACGAAGCTCTTCCCCTTTACCGGCGCCTTCGATCGGATGCGGCCAGGACGAATGTTGATTTCGTCTTCACCAGACATGGCAGCAGTCCGACGAGGTGAAATTTGATGAGTCTATGCAACGGCTTGTCGAAACCGACAGGCTGCGCCTCGAATACGCAGCCTGTGCGAACATGTTGACGAGCAACACCAAAACGACCGCCCGAGAAAGCCGCAGGCTGTCTCTTTTATCCTGCCATCCTTCGCTCGCTATCGCTCCCTCGGCGGTTCCCTCGCGCAAAGGCGCGAGAGACTTCGCTATCTTGCGATAGAATGACCCAGCGGTCATCGGGCTGATTCCGAGAATGGGCGAGCGACAAAAAGGTTGGCCGTGCGCGGAGAAACGGTGCCCAACGGCGCAGCAGCGTCCGAGTGCGAATCGCGTGCAAGAAACTCGCCGTTTCGCTGCGCCTGAAAAAGTGGATGAGGAGCGGCCTTTTGGCTCCTCGAAGTGCTGTTGACGCCGCCGTCCGCGGTCGCTTCTCGCGCGAATTTCAGCGTCGTCAAAGTGACGAACACCGGCGAGCGGAGCGCGTCGAACGGCGCCGGAATTCGTGCGGCCGGATTGTCGGCGAAGCCCAACTCGGGCGCCAGTCGCGCGACATAGTCCGTAGTCTCTACCGGCAAGGGCCGGCCACGTCGGAGAAGCTCTTCATAGCGCCGCGGACCGGCGTTATAGGCGGCGAGAAATCCCGTCTCGCCATAGTGTTCGATCAGCTCGGCGAGATAGGCCGCACCGGCCAAAATATTGTCGCGCGGATCGAAGGGATCGGGACCAAGACCGAGTTTGGTCTGTAGCTCAGCGTATGTCTTCGGCATGACCTGCATCAGGCCGATCGCGCCTTTTTCCGAGACGGATTTGTCGTCGCCATCGCTTTCGGCGCGCATGACGGCACGTATCCAATTGGCCGGGACGTGGAATCGTCGAGACGCTTCCTGGATGGCGTTTGCGACGACATTTGTCGACGATCGAGCGCTCGACGCCGCGCGAACGCCGACCGGTTGGGATTGGGCCGGCGAAGCGGCCATAGCGCAAAGGAGTGCGCCAATCGCTGCTGCGCGACTTGCGGACTTACGACAAGCGTGATGCGCGTCGCGCGACAAAAAGGCGATCGGGCGAGCCATCATCAATCGTCCTCCCTCGTCCAGAGAGGCGCGGCGCGTCCGATGATCGCTTGGATCGGGAACGCGCCTAAATAGCGTCCGTCAAGGGACGCTGGTTCATCCCAGTTGAGGAGAAAAACCTCGCCGAAAGGGAGAGTGAAACATCCTTTCCAGACGGGCAGCGGACGGCCGGCGTGATCCTGTTCGCGCGCCTGCGCCATGATGATTCCATCGACGCTGACCGCGAGGCCGTCGCGGCATATTTTCTGACCGGGAAGGCCGGCGATGCGTTTGATCAGCGGCGCGCCCTTGGAGAGGTAGCGACGCTCGTCGAGCCAATTCGCGAGCGGTTCCGGCGGCCGCGCGACGACAAGATCAGTCACCGTCAGATCGGCGATCGGCTGCACGGCATAGAGCCCAATCGGCACGCTGGCCGAGGCGTTCCAGACGAAGAGCGGCTCGCGGTGTACGAAGGAGGTCGACGCGAGCGCGCCGCAGAAAAGGAGCATGAGGTGGAAGATTTTCACGGTTAGACTTCGATCTTTGAGCGCAGCAGCCATGCGCGATGGCGCTCGCGCGAATAGGGGCGATGCGACAATCCGGCAGCCAATCGGTTGTGAACGTGACGCCAGTGATCGGGACAGATTTCCTGCGGCGCGAAGCCGAGCGCCTCGACGGCGTCGATCGCTCTCAAGACCCGTTGAACCTTGTCCCAGCCGACGGCGCGCAGCAAAATTTGTGCGCCCGGTCTGACACCGGGGACCGTCGAACAGACCTCGCCGGCGTTGCAGGCGAGTAGAATGTCGACGCGCGAAACAAGGGTCCCGTGGCCGTTCGAGGCCCAGCGCATGAACGCGAAAATTGCGCCCGCTTCGAAAGTCGCGATGCGCCGCCGTCGATCGAGCGTGCGCTCGGCGATCGGCTTGCCGAAGCGAATCCATCGTTCGATTTTGCCCTTCAAGTAGAAGAGTTGGACTTCGGTCGGCGCGCTCATGACGCGTCACCGTTGTGGCGGATTTTGATTTGTCGGGAGCCGCGCTTGCTCGCGAAGAATGGCGCCGTTGCAACGATATCCATCGCCGAAGAGCGAAGGGAAACTTCCTCTTTCCGGCTTCGCTTCATGAGGCAGGAACGTTTGGCCTTCGCCTTATCGACAGCCAAAACAAAAAAGTTAGATTCACTGTTAGAATAAGTTAGGCGCGCCGTTTCGCGCTCGAATGGAGAGAGTTGTGTGCGATTCTGGTTCCCGATAGCACGCGCCAAGGGTTCCTGATGGCACGTGGCGCGAGTTCCTGATAGCACGCGCGTTTTCACCGCTTATCCACAGGGTTATTCACAGGCTTGCGGCGAATGGATTTTGGACTGCGCGACTTCATGGTGGGCGCAAGGCGCATATCTGTCTGCGCGCCGCACTCCGCCGGCTTGAACACCAGACACTCGCGTCCGCGCGAATTGCGCTCGATCATCAACGCATAGCCGGGCAGCGGCTGGCGTCGAACGATGTCGCGCAGTTCGAATGCAAAGCGCTTGAACGGCGACAGGCTCGCGGATTTGAGGTGAAGATGATCGAGTTCGAACGACCAGCCGCCCTTCTGACGCCCGCCGTGCTTGCGCACGATGCGATAGAGCCATCGCTCGAGGCCGCCGGTCAGCGCGAAATACGCCCGGTCGATCGACAACACGAGGTTCTTGTCGAGCACCGCGCGATAGAACCAATCGGTCAGAACGAGTTCGACGCCGAGAGGACGGCCGTTCGCATCGGCTCGCTCCTTCCACTCGTTGATCCAGGAAAAGCGGCGCGTCCAACGTTCCGTCGGCTGGCGGATCGATGTTACGATGGTGGTGGACTGCAGGCGATCGAGCGCGGCTCGAAATCGATCGTAATCCCGGGCCGATGTTCCGCGTTCGATGAAGGTGAGGATTTCGCGCGGGGTCGCCAGCATCAGACGAGAGGTGTCACGGCCCCCGTTGCGCGCCGCGATGATCTGCGAGGCGGCCCAGATCAATATGTCGGCGTCCCAGATCGTCGCCATGCCATATTCGGGCGTCGCGTCGACGCGAATGCTCAGCTCTCCCATGCGGAAGTCGATCGGGGTGACGCGTGGTGATTTGGCGAGGCTGAAGAACGGATAGGCCATGAGGTCCTGCACGTCGCGCGGCGCGATATCGGCCGGGACGCAGCGAAACGGGCTGAGCTTAACGAGTTCGCCGCTGGGGCGCCGTGTCGTGGACATGATCGATGTCCGTTCAACGGCGATCGGGAAGCGTGGCGGCGGCGCCGTTCGGCGCTTGGCGTCTCGCCGGCAGCACCGTTCCGACCCCCGGATCGGAGGTCGATGCTTTGGCGCCCCGCGCCGCCCAGGCCTGCAAATCCTCAAGTCGATAGACGACGCGGCCGCCAAGTTTCGAGTAGAGCGGCCCCGTGCCGTAGGTGCGGTGTTTTTCCAGAGTTCGGCCGGAGAGCCCCAGGAAACGCGCGGCTTCGGGCGTACGCAGAAAGCGTGGCGGCAGATCGGTCATGGCGGCGGACATCGGCGAGCCTTGGCGAGTCGAGGCGCGCCGCCGAACATCGGCGGCTGTCGTCGATCACTTTGGCGAAGAAATTCCGGCAGGGGGGATGGCGAAGATTGGGGAGGCGAATTTCGCCACCCCTTGAATGCGCGAAGCGGCGCCGTAGTCGAATTTGATGGTTATCTGCGCAGAAACTTGCGATAGCCGCCGCGCATCAGCGCCACGCCATTGCTCACGAGTCGAATTGTCGCGTCGCGAACGGAGGACGATTTCCACGGCTCGGCGTCGACTCGCACCGATCCGAACAGGGATTCGGCGATGACGCGGTAGGACGCACCGCTCAAACGGCCGTCGAGCGCTCGAAGCGTGTTGACGAGGCGGACGGCGCGTAACGGTGTGGCCGGCTTCGCGTGGCCCCTCGTGAAGCGCCAGAAATGCATCGCCGCCTCAGCGCGATGTGGCGTCATCCTGTCGTGCGGAATGACGGCGGCGAGCGGTTCTCCTTCGCGCGGCGGGTTGGGAAGCCACAGCTGATATTGGTTGCGGCCTGTTCCGACGATGAGGTGTTCCCCGTCATCCACGCGCAGCCGCGTATGCAGGTCTGGCCAATCTGACGGCGAGAACCTCAACTCGCCGGCGCTTGTTGGACTTGGCACAAGAATGACGACGCTCGCGCGCGCTTCGGGAAGCCAGAAAATATCGGTTTCATTCGCGTCGAGCGTGGGGTCTACGGCGAAATCGCAACCCCCAGCGCCGCTGCGCGCCGGCGACGCCGGCGTCCATAGCGGCTCGAAATCGAGAGTTGGCAAAATCGGCGTGATATTCTTTGTCGCGCCGCAAACATTCCCAAGCGATGGAGGGCCAGTTCAAGTTGTCCAAATAGTCGTATGCGCCCGGAGAGCGCCAATCCGCATCGATCATGGATTTTCTCGCGAAAGAGTGGCCGAGCTTCAGTATCGAGAAAATCTTGTCGATAACCCGCGGCGCTCGATTTTTTGGCAGGCATAACGTCATGCCGGGATCAGGCGTCCGATTGCCGCACATTTGACGCAGAGAGAAATTTCGAAGATTGCCATCGGCCACGCCGCGGCGCTGAATGTGGGGACAAGCAGCGGTGCGTGCCTTGAAGCGCTCCTGGCCCCAAAGGAGCGCTTCGTCTGAAAATTGTCAGGCTGGACCTGCCAGTAAATCCTTATATCCCTCGTTCGCCAGCCATCGCGCGCGAGCAAGATGCGTCTCATAAGCGTGTTTGGCTCGGACGGGTTCGCGAAGCGGGTCGATGCCGAGCAGAATGCTTGAAACTTCCTCCCATGCCGCCCCTTCCTTGGCTGCGTCGAGCATCCTCAAGTAAACCTTGAAATGAGCCCGGTCGTAGTCGGTGACATGCTCGTCGGAAGGAGCGGCGTCGGCGATCGGATGGGAATTTTCAGGGTCCACGGATTTAGCATTCCTCAAACGACTTGCCGGCACATTGACATTCTATGCAGAAAGTTTGCCGTAAGTTAACAATTGCGACCTGAATGCGTCGATGCACTGCCGACATCAGCGTGTCCGGCTGTGCTCGGCCGGCGCCCAGCCATGTTCTTGACGCCGAGGGAAAAATGAATCGAAGCGAATCGCCGCCGAGAACATAAGATTTCCGTCCTGCCGCCGATAGTTTGTAGAGAATACTCCGTGGTAGAATACTCGACAAGTCGTTCCTCTCGCGTTCATGGACATTCGGGAGGTTTTGGCGCGCAACCTGAGGAAATGTCGGCAGGCGCAACACCTGTCACAAGAGGAACTCGCCCATCGGGCGGAAATTGATCGCACCTATATCAGCTCGATTGAACGACGCGTTTATGCAGCCAGCATCGACGTCGTCGATCGACTGGCTCGGGAGCTCGGTCTCGAAGCAGCCGATCTGCTTCGCAAGCCCGCTCGAACCGCAAGAGTCACTGGCGCAACCTCAGCCGCAAAAAGCGAGGGGGTCTTAGGCGTCGGCGACAAGAAGCGTTCGGTCAAGTCGAGCAAACGTAGCGCGGAGACACCGTCGAAGTCCCGAAAGCAGAAAATGCGTGGGGTGTGAACGGCGAGCGCGCAGAACATGTTTTTTTTGGAAATTTCTCTGACCTCGCAAAATCATGCGAGCTGGAGCGCGTGAAAAGCGCGGCCAGGCAGCACGCAAACGAAGGCCCCGCCCGATGTCTCGGACGGGGCTTTGGCGGCGGTTCGTTCAGTCGCCGTTGGCCTTGCGCCCGCGCGACCAGATGAGGGTGTAACCTTCGCCGTCTTCGTCGTCGAAGAGGTTGGCGTAGATCGGAGCATTGAAGCTCGGATCGTCGAGTTTAACCGAGAGATAATCGCGGCCTTCGGTCGAACGTTTCGACCACGCGGCGCCCACCTCCACTCGACCGATATACACGCGGTGGCTCGGCGCGTTGTCGTTGGTCCGGTTGGCTTCGGGGACGATGCGGACGCCTCTGGCTTGGACGCTGAGCGTCACGATCTCGCCCTGGAACTCGTTGCCGGACTTTTTGAATGAGCCGATGTTCGCCATGGTGGTTCTCCTCAAGATTTGCTGTCTTCGAGCCCGCGCCCTTCGCGGCCTCGATGGCGATCAACAGGACGAAGGCGATCGGCGACGCACCCGCCCGCGGGCCGAAGCAGAGCAGAGGACGGCGGAAGAGCGAGTTTCTTGTACCGCGAGGAATGACGCCGAAGGCGGCAGGGGAAGAAAGTCGCGTCTCCGCCGTTGCGTCTCAGGCGATCGAGGCGCAGCCGTCCTTCGGCCAGATTGAGCCAAAAGAGAGGCTGCAATGGTCGCATTGGTTCGGACAGCATCGTCAACAAGGAGAAGTGGCGCTGGCGCAAACATCTGCGCAAGAAGTGTGTCGCTCGAGGCGAAGGAAAAGAAGCAATCGGAAGCAAATGGTGGGGCGGCGAATCGCCGGGTTCCTGACGGACAACGACTCGAACGCCTGTCACGGCGCTCTTCGTGAGTCTCCGAAGAGGTCCGACCGGTAAAAAACGTCGCCGATCGTCGCAAATCTTCGGCGGCGCATTCGCGGATGAGATTTCGCCGGGATCTGCGTTCAGGAGAAGAGTTGCGGCGAGCTTACCGATTCCTGATCGCCGGCATGCGGGGGACATGATCCAGGCTTGCCGCGAGCCGCTGTTCGAAGTTGGCAGTGGCGTAGAGGCTGATGCGTGCCCAAGCCGTTGCGCCAACAACGATCGCGCCGATGACGGCAAAGGTCAGTTGCCAAACGTGCGATGACGTTCCCAAGCGGCCGAGGCCAAGAGTTGCGTGATAGCCCGCGACGACAGCCGGCGCGGCGAAAAGCGTCGCGATTGCCGCACGGATCAGCGGCGAGCGCGCCGTCGCGAACGCAATTTGACCAACAAAGAGGGTGACGACGCCACAGACCAGGGCGACCATAATCGCCCCCGCCGGACCCGCGCCGCCGTGAAATGCGGCAAGACCAATCGTGACGGCGACGAAGACCGGCAGCGCATGGGTTGCAAGCGCGAACAGCAGCCAACAGAAAAATCCGAGGCCGACAACGTTGAACACGATGCCGAAGATAAGCATGGCGGGTCTCCGTGACAAAAGTCGAACGGTCGCGCCTCCCACCACCGCCAGGGCGCGACAAACAAAATACCCGATTGTGGTGGCGAGTGGAATCCCAGCGACCTGGTAGCACCGCAAATCGTGCGCAGTGCATTGGATAAGGAACAAGGCGCAAGCCTTGAGATGCTTCGTATCAGCGGCTGCGGACTGTGACGCCTGAAACATTTCTCAAGGCGTCGCCGAGCGTCGTGGCTTGCTGATCGTCGATGACCTGTCGTGGAATGACTGTCACGCTCCCAGGAATTTCCATGATCGGATATTTCTTGCCGTCGACGCCGACCACATACGGGACGTAATGGCCGTTGTCGGCGGCTTGAGCCGGCGGCGGCGATGTATGCGTCCTCCTCGCCTTGACGCCTCGAATGAGAGGATCAGCGAACGCGCCGTTCGCCGCCATCAGTAGCGCGGCAGCTGTGAAGACGATCTTCAAGCTGGACATTTTAGGTCGATGCGTCGGTTTGAGCGAGCAAGTCGCTGGCTAGCAGGGCGGCGTTTCACGCGCCGCCGCCGCGCGTGCTGTTGACATCGGGGACCGCGATCGGTGTATTCTACGCCCCATGGGGAAGCGATCTCCCCACGAGGCGACATGCCCAAGAATCGCGTCCGGGGATTTTTCCACCAAGGGCGCATCATGTCGTCGATCAACACGATCTCTCCTGAAAAGCTCGCGCGTCTCATCGGCGTCGCCCACTGCCCCACGCTGATCGACGTTCGCGTCGACGACGAATGGAGAGCAGATCCGCGCTTCATTCCCGGCGCCGTTCGGTGCGCGGCGGATTCCGTCGGGCAATGGGGCGGCGCGTTCGCCGAGCGCGCTGTGGTCGTCATTGATCAGGATGGCGGCGCTCTCGGGGCTGGCGTCGCGGCATGGCTGAGATGCGCCCGCGCCTCGTCCGCCGATCTCCTGACCGGCGGCCATTTCGCATGGGCGCAGGCGAAGCGGCCGCTTGTCCCGGGGGCGAAACTGCCGCCCCGCGACGCGCGGGGACGAACGGTCTGGGTCACGCGTTCGCGTCCGAAGGTCGATCGCATCGCCTGTCCCTGGCTCATTCGACGCTTCGTCGATCCAAACGCCGTGTTTCTGTTCGTCTCGGCGGCGGACGTTCAAGGCGTGGCGGAACGCTTTTCCGCCACGCCCTTCGATATCGACGGCGCATTCTGGAGCCATCGCGGCGAGCGCTGCACCTTCGATACGATGCTCGACGAGTGGGACCTTGAAATTGAACCCCTGCGAAAGCTCGCCGTGATCGTTCGCGGCGCCGACACGGCGCGGCTCGATCTCGCGCCGGAAGCGGCGGGCCTGCTGGCCGCGTCGCTCGGCCTCTCTCGCATGTATACCGACGATCTCGAACAGCTCGAAGGCGGAATGCGCCTCTACGACGCCTTTTATCGTTGGCAACGCGACGCCACGGACGAGCCGCACAGCTGGCCCGCGACCAAGGCGGGGAAAGCGCCATGAACGCGCCGGTGAAAGTCCAAGACGCGGATCATGGCGTCTCTCCGCGCGAAGCCTTCGGTGTCTGGGCGCGGATCGCCTTGCTGAGTTTCGGCGGCCCCGCCGGACAAATCGCGCTGATGCACAAGGTTCTGGTCGAGGAAAGGCGCTGGCTGTCGGAAAGCCGATTTCTGCACGCGCTCAACTATTGCATGTTGCTGCCCGGCCCCGAGGCGCAACAGCTTGCGACCTATGTCGGCTGGCTAATGCATGGAACGTTCGGCGGCGTCATGGCCGGTGGGCTGTTTGTGCTGCCGGGAGCGGCGGCGATCATGACGCTCTCTGTCGTCTATGCGCTGTTTGGCAAGGTGGGGTTTGTCGTCGCGGCGTTTTTCGGTCTCAAGGCCGCCGTGCTGGCGATTGTCGTCCAGGCGGTGACCCGGATCGGAAAGCGGGCGCTGAAGAACCGCCTGCTGCAAGGGCTGGCGGCCGCCGCCTTCGTCGCGATCTTCTTTTTCGACGCGCCCTTTCCGCTCATCATTCTCGCGGCGGGATTCATCGGCTATTTCGGTGGGCGGGCGCATTTGACGCAATTTTCCAGCGGCGACCGCGGAGCGGCGAAGGATACGGACGGCGACAGCCTGCTCGGCGATACGCTCCCCCGCCATGCGAGGCCATCAACCCCGTATCCATTGAAAATCGCGAGCGTTTGGCTGTTGCTATGGCTCGTCCCCGTCGCGGCCCTCTTGCTGGCGTTCGGTCCCGACAATGTCTTTAGCCAGATCGCCGTCTTTTTCAGCAAGATGGCCATGGTGACCTTCGGCGGCGCCTATGCGGTGCTCGCCTATGTCGCGCAGCAAGCGGTGGACAATTTCCACTGGCTGCGTTCCGGCGAGATGCTCGATGGCCTCGGCATGGCCGAAACCACGCCCGGCCCCTTGGTGATGGTGCTGCAATTCGTAGGGTTTCTTGCCGCCTATCGGCAACCTGGCGTCCTGCCGCCGCTCCTCGCCGGCGCGCTCGGCGGCCTGCTGACGACATGGGTGACATTCGCGCCCTGCTTTTTATGGATTTTTCTCGGCGCGCCCTATGTCGAAAAGCTGCGCGGCGACAAGGCGCTCGCCGGAGCGCTGACGACGATCACGGCGGCCGTCGTCGGCGTCATTCTCAATCTCGCGCTCTGGTTTTCGATCCACGCGCTGTTTCGCGAGGTCGCTCTGGTTCAAGGCCTCGGCTTCTCCTTCGAAGTTCCCACGCCTTCGAGCGTCGATCCTCTGGCGCTTTTGCTGGCGATCGGCGCGGCGCTCGCGCTGTTTCGTTTCGATCTTGGCGTCCCACGCACATTGGACCTCTGCATGGCGGCAGGCGTGCTGTTGTTCCTGATCGGCGCATCTCCGGCGGCGGCGCAGACGCTGACGGTCGTGAAAGAAAGCACGGCGTCGCAAGTCGCCGTCGATGATTCGCTCGCGCCGAAAATCCTGCTGTCCTTCGCCGCGCTTTGGCACACTTTCGCCTTCGCCGGCGGCGGCGTTCACGTGGTCGACGCCTATCGGTCCTTGTTCTTCGGCGGCTACGAATCTCGTTGGGCGCGGATCATCCGGTCGGCCGACTGGCAATTGTGGGCGTCTGGCTTCGCGATCATCGGACTTGGAATCGCGCTTTCCGGCCTCAATTATCTCACAAGCCCCAAACTGTGGGCCAAAGGGACGCTGATTTGCGTCTGGCTCGCTGCGACGCAAACCATGCGTCGTTTCGCCTTGCCGAAATTCCAGCGAGGCGAAAGAGGACCGATATTGCTCGCATCCTCAATCAGCGCCGCCTGTTGGAGTTACGGCGCCTGGCTCCGCGTGGCGAAGCCCTTGGCCAATGGCGTCGCGCCCTTTTGGGCGCTGCTCGCGGGATTCGTCGTGACGATCGTCGGTTTCATCTTTCTGACGCTCCTCTTCGAGAAGCGTCGCGACGACTTCGACCGCAAGGCGAGAGAAGGCGCGCGCTCCGTAAAGGCAGGCGCGCGGAATTGATCGACAACTCAAGGAGGCTGAACATGACGCAAGACATCGACCGCAGACATTTCATCGGCGCCGCCGCAACGGCTGGCGCGGCGCTCGCGGCAAACACGGCGCGGGCGGAAGACAAGTCCGCGCCGACGCGCAAGAGCGTGGTTCACGTCGCCGCGCCGATGCCTTTCGATCCTCAGAAGATCAAAGGTCTGTCCGAGAAAATTCTCGTCTCGCATTACGAGAATAACTACGTCGGCGCCGTCAAGCGATTGAACGCCATCGCCGAACAGTTGGCGGGGCTCGATTTCGACAAGGCGCCGGGCTTCCAGATCAACGGCCTCAAGCGCGAGGAGCTGATCGCAACCAATTCCATGATCCTGCACGAGGTCTATTTTGCCGGGCTTGGCGAGGCGAACAAGCCGGGCGCGGCGCTCAACGACGCCATCGAACGCGACTTTGGCTCGTTCGACCGCTGGCGCTCCGAATTCGTCGGCATGGGCAAGGCGCTCGGCGGCGGTTCCGGCTGGGTCGTTCTCGCCTATGACAAGCATGGCAAGCGGCTCGTTAATTCCTGGGCGAACGATCACACGCAAATCATCGCCGGCGGCGATCCGGTGCTCGTCCTCGACATGTTCGAACACGCCTATCAGATGGATTTCGGCGCAAAGGCCGCGGATTACGTTAAGTCCGTCATGGCGGCGATCAACTGGTCCAGCGCCGACCGTCTATATGAGCGCTACAGTAAGGCATGACGTGGAAATTCGAATAGAATAAGCGTTCACGTCACGCATCACATCTCTCCACCAGCGATGCAATTGGCGGCGCTTATGCGCCGCCCTCGTCGAATTTCCACACGGGAATGCCGAGCTTCCGCGCCTTGTCGGCGAGGTTGGCGGAGATGCCGGAGCCCGGGAAGACGATCACGCCGATCGGCAAGGTTTCGAGCATTTGGTCGTTGCGCTTGAACGGCGCCGCCTTGGCGTGACGCGCCCAGTCCGGTTTGAAGGCGATCTGAGCGATCTTGCGATTGTCGGCCCAGCAGGCGGCGATGCGCTCGGCGCCTCGGGGGCTGCCGCCATGCAGCAGCACCATGTCGGGGTGCTTGGCCAGCGCTTTGTCGAGCCGATCCCAGATCGCGCGATGATCGCTGAAATCGAGCCCACCGGTGAAGGCTACCTTGGGTCCGATAGCGAGCAAAACATCGTTTTCGGACTTTCGTTTGGCGGCGAGAAAATCCCGGCTGTCGATCATCGCCGCGGTCAGCGCGCGATGGTTGACCTTTGACCCCGAGCGCGGACGCCAGGTTGAGCCGGCGTGGCGCTCGAATTGGTCGGCGGCGTGATCGCGGAACAGCTCCATGCTGTCACGCCGCTCGATGAGCGTCTGTCCTTCGGCGATGAGGCGCTCCAGTTCCACCGAGCGGATTTCGGAGCCGTCCTGTTCCTTCTGACCGCGCCGCTGCGACTGCTCATTGTCGTCGAGTTCGCGCTCGATGCGGGCAATAGCGCGGTGAAAAAGATTGACGGTCGACCAGAGCAACTCTTCAAGATCGGGTTCGAGGCGGGTGTCGCCCAAGGTGGCGACGAGGGCGTCGAAAATATCGGAGACAGCGCCCGCGATCGTTTGGGCTTGTGGCAGCGGTCTCGGGTCGGGTTCGTCCTGGAAGGGACGATGGCCGTATAGCTGGAGTTCGGCGAGAACACGATCGGTCGGGGATGAACAACGCGGCGGCTCGAAGCTTGGGTTGTCGCGTTCGGTCGTCATTTGCGCTTTCCTTCGTCGGATCGACCGCGACCCTCGCGGCCTTCATGGCGACGAAAGGCGGCGGGCGGGCCGGGCTTGCACCCGAAGCGCCGCGAAGGGCCGAAACGAAGTGGAGGATGGCGGAGGGCTGGCTATTTTGTTCGCGCTGTAAAGCGCCCGTAGGGCGCGACGGAAAATAGTCGGCCCGCAGCCATTGCGGGCCGGACCGCTTGCCGCAAGGTCGCCCTCTATGAAGGCCTGAGCCGCGGTCCTCTCCGAAGCTTTTGGAAAGCGCGCCGAGCCGACGCGACAAGTCCGACATGAGTTCGCGCGCTACCTTCCCCGTATCGGCTCACGCCGGAAATCTCATGAAGCGGGCGACGTCTTCCGGCGCAATCTGACCCCTGATCGCCGTTCGCAGATCGACGACGCCGAGGCGGCTAAGATCGTCGTTGAAGTCGTCAAAAACCGGCGACAGGATAATCGCCTCGATCCCGGCGGCGGTTGCACGCTCGACCAGGATCGCCGACGCATTGTCGCCCGCCGCATCGTTGTCGCGAAGAATGTAGAGACGATGCAGCGATGCAGGAAACAGGATGGCGGCGAGATGCGCGGACGACAGCGCCGCCATCATCGGCATGGCGGGCATGACGCAGCGAAGCGACAGCACGGTTTCGGTGCCTTCGCCAGCCGCCATGACGTAACGCGCCACGCCGAATCTGACTCCGTGGCCAAGGAGACTGCCCATCGCCCGCCTTGGCGTCTCGATCGGCGCCTTGTTGTGGCCTGACGGGTCGAGCCAGGTGCGATGCGCTCCGGTGAGCTTTCCGTCGAGATCGGTGACGGCTGCGATCATTGCGGGCCAAGTCTCAACGGGCGAGCCATTGTCTGACCGGTAGTAGCAGCGCGGATGGAAGCGCAGATTTGCGGTTTCGTGAAACGCCGTAATTCCACGATCGCGCAAATACGTCTCGATGATTGTGCCCTCGATTGAGCGCGACATAGCAAACAAGCGTCGCGCCGATTCAGGCGAACCGATGGGCCTGACTGCCCGAGTTCGGGGTCGATCCGACTCGGCCGTGGTTTGCGGCAGTGTGAGAAAGCGCCGCGCCTCAATGACCACATCCCGGAAGTCGTCGAGGCGACACGCCTCGCGGATAATGTCGAGCAGATCGCCATGTTCGCCCAAGGCGGCGTCAACCCAATTTCCGGCGGCGCCCTTGCCCCTTTCAGGTCCGCTCAAGCGAACGAACAGGCTGCGGCCGGGCGTGTTGCGCACGTCGCCGACCAGCCAATAATTGCCGTGGCGGCGGCCGTTGGAGAGATAATGACGGCACACCGCCTCGGCCTCGCGCGCGAGACGGTGCGCCAGTTCTGATGCTGGGCTGGACAAATGTACGGCCTCCAAAGCGAAAGGGACCCACCGTTGCTGGCGAGTCCCTCGGGGGCGGCCTCGGGGAGGTCTATTCGGCGGCCACGTCCTGGGGTTCGTCCGCCGACGCATCGCCAGCATCGCTTTCATCGACGAATTCGTCGATAGCCGTTTCGTGCTCTATCGCCGCCGTTTCTTCGACCGCCGTATCGACATTGGCGGTCACTGCGGTCGACGGCTCCGATTGATGCGCCGCGCGATCAGGCGCGCGCAGCGGTTCGGGCAGCCATCCGGAACCGGCGAGCATCTGTTCGGCCTCCCGCGCCAGGTCTCCTTTCTTCAACTGCTCGATGCGCTTCGCCTGTTCGGCGCCCTTGGCCTCGCGCACGGCTTCAATGATTCGCGCCTTGGTCACGCGCCCGAAGAAATTATCGACGGTCGGCGTCCAGCCGGTCGCGGCGATGTCGAGCGACAGGACATGTGCGAGACGGTCGGCGTGAGCGATGGCCCTTGGCCGGCCGCTCCATGCTTCATGAACGGCGTTGACGGTAAGCGAGATGCAATGGGCGAAGAGGCGTTGCTGCGTGCCAGCGTCGAAGGTCGTCAAAGCGTCCCACAGATCGCCGGGATCGGCGGGAAGCTGCTGTGACCAGTCGTGATGACGGGCGTCGACCTTCGTTGCGAGCGGCGTATCGCCAAGTCCCGGGGCTTGAGCGCCGAAGGCAACCGATTTCGGTTCAATCTCCAGACAGGAATCGGAGCCGTAATGGTAGAACAGTTTCAGGCAGAGAACATGCAGCGCCGCGCGAAAGGCGACGCCGGGATCATTGCCCACCGCTTCACGCAGCGCCAGCGTGCGATAGGCGGTAAGTTCGGTGAGCAATTTATCGGGCAGAGGCCGCAGACCTTCGTCCTCGTCTTCCGCCGGCTCGGATTGAACCGCGCCGCCGTTCGGCGCGACAGCCTTGGAAGCGACTAATGCTGATGAGGGCGAGGCGCTGGTCTCGTTCTCATTCTCCTGATCGGGAGCTTCCGATTCGGTGAACGACGCTTCGTCCTCGGAGCGGCCATAGCCGCGCTCGACGCGCAGCCGGCCCGAACCGTCGATGCTGACGAACGCGCCCGCCCGGGCGATCTCGACGGGATCGTAGCTGACCGGCCGCTCCTCGATCGCGGCGATCGCGGTCTCGATCTCGCCGAGGCGCTGATCTACTTCCTCGGGAATCTCGTCCGCATCGGCGTGGGCTTCTTCAAGCTGCTCGGCCTCGGCGCGCAAAGCGTCGAGCGTCGCGGTTTCTTCGTCCGTCAAAGGTTGGCGCTCTCCCGAGATGTGCCGCAGGCCGTAGGTATGGCCATAAGGAAAATCGGTCGCGACCTCGACCCATTTCCAGCCCTCGGCGCGGATGGTTTGCGCGTCGCGTTCGAGTTTTTCCGCGACCAGCCGGTCCAGCAGGCGGGCGTCTTGCAGCCAGCCGCCATCGTCGTTCTGGAACAAATCGCGCATGACGGCGCCGCCGGCGGTGATGTAATCTTCGCCGGCATATTGCGCCCGCTTGTCGCTGGCGCGCACGGCGCCCTCGGTCAGAAGCCGGCGGATTTGGTAGGCTTCCTTGTTGTAGGAGCGCTGGATCGCCTCCCACACCTGCTCCTGGCGTTCGTGGTCCGGGCTGACCGTGAAGCCCATCAATTGGTCGAGCGTCATGCCGTCTTCGGCGTAAATGTCGAGCAGTTTCGGCGAGACGGACGCCAGCCGCAGTCGCTGCTTGACGACGGCGACGCTAACGAAAAACGCCGCCGCGATCTCTTCTTCGCTCCGTCCTTTTTCGCGCAGCGCCAGAAAGGCCCGGAACTGGTCGAGCGGATGCAGCGGCGCGCGCTGGACATTCTCGGCGAGACTGTCCTCCTCCGGCGTTCCCTCGGTGCGCACGACGCAGGGGATCGGCGCATTGCGAGCCAGGCGCTTCTGCTTCACGAGCAGTTCGAGCGCGCGGTAGCGGCGGCCGCCGGCGGGGATTTCGAACATGCCGGTCTCGGCGCCGTTCTCATCGAGCACCGGCCGCACGGTGATGCTCTGCAACAACGTGCGGCGGGCGATGTCTTCCGCAAGTTCCTCGATCGAAACGCCGGCCTTGATGCGCCGCACATTGGATTGCGACAGCACCAGCTTGTTGAAGGGGATATCGCGCGAGGCGCTCAACTGGATTTTCTGAACCGTCTTGGCCATGGAAGTTACTCCACGACGAGCGGCCGAAAGCCTTTCTCTCGACCTGAAACCCGTCACGAAGCGCAGCGCCGCCCTCTTACTCTGAGGGCGATGCCGAAAAAATAAGAGGAGGAAGGCACAGCGCCAGAGAACCGTGGTCTCGGCGTCATTGCGTCACGATGATCAGGCGGCGCGCTCCAACAACGCTTTGGCTTTGCCCTCGATCTCGAGGCGCGCATCCTGATGCGGCTTGGCGCGGGCGATCGCGGTGATGCCCTGCACGAAGTCGAAGATGCTCTCCGGCGGGTGGCCTTCTTCATTCAGAACCGTCGCGATCACTTTGGCCGTTTCGGCTTTGCTGAACCCGCGCTTACGCAGAAACGCCTCCCGTTCCTCGTCCTTGCGGGCGACGATGCGTTCGCGCGCCGCTCTGACGCCTGCGATGAAAGGCGCTGGCGAGGAACGCGCGAAGTTCGTCAGCGCTGGCGTCGCCTCATGGGCGAAGCGCTGCGCCGCGAATTTGCTGTGCCGGATGCTGATCTCTTCAAAACCTTCGACGCCCCAAAGGCTCCGGTTCATGCACACTGCACGAAGATAGAAGGAGGCGATGCCGAGCGTTTTCGAGCCGACCTCGCTGTTCCAGCAATAAAAGCCGCGAAAGAACACATCTGGATCGCCGTTCGGCAGACGGCCGGCCTCGATCGGATGCGTATCGTCGACGAGAAACAGAAAGACGTCGCGATCGCTGGCGTAAAGCGTCGTCGTCTCCTTGGAGACGTCGACAAAGGGATTGTGGGTCATGGTCGCCCAGTCGAGGACGCCAGGAACTTTCCAGCGCGTATCGCCCGTTCCGTTTCCCGCGATCTTCATCACGGCGGCGACGAGTTCATGGTCCCAGATACGACCATAATCGGGACCGGTGACGGCGCGCAGCTCCGCCCTGTCGTCCTCGGCTTCGAGCGTTTTGATCAACTCGGCGCGATGCGACAGCAGGCCATGCTGGAGGTTGACGGCGGCGAGAGGGGCTGGCAGGTCGCGCAAGTAACTCGCCGGCGCGCCGACGAGGCTACAGAGCTGACCGAAGCTCCAGTGCGTCGGCGCGACCGGAACGTCCGAACCCGGCAAGGCCAGCGTCAGGTGCTCGGCGTTGGCGCCGCGCGCCTCCACCTGGATCTCGGCGCTCTCCACCGTCCGCGTGCGGCTGCGCTCCGAGCGGCCGCGAACGGCGACGAACAGTTCCGACAGGGACAAAAACCGCTCGTCATCGGGACGGGAAAACCATTCCGACGACACGCGGCCGATACGCTGACCGCGTGACAGATCCACCTTGAAACCGCTCTCGTCGGCAAACCCGGCCGAACCTGCGCCCGCAGCCGCGGCGCTCGCAACATCGATGTTCATAACCAAAACTCCACGACGGGCAACGCGAGCCGCTCTCGCACCTGCATCCCGTCACGGAAAACCGGCCGAACTCTCACTCTATCGATGAAGAACAAACGCACGCGGATATCACGCCACTACCGTACGATCGAAGACACGAGAAGTTGTTTCTCGTTTAGTTTCCGCGGACGCGCCGTGAGCACCTTAACATTCGCAGCCGTCGCCTTGGCGGAAGCGACGCCTATTGGGAGCTTCCGAAATCGTGGTTCAACGACTTCGTCGATCGCGCACTGCTGCGATACGGTAGGGTCTATATCATCCGGCCCTATCGCGAGCAGGAAGTCTGCGTGAGGGAGTGCCAGGAAGCGCGGGGCCACGAATGCCAGTGTTCCTGCATGGGGGCCAATCATGGCATGGGCAATGATGGCAATTGGTTCGAGGTCTCTGACACCTTCTCGTCGTCTGCTGACGGCCCTGTAGGGACAAATACCCGATCAGAAGCTATGTCATCGGGCAACGGATGAATTTTTCGACCGCGCCATCGAGAAAGACCCGCTCGATGTGATGCCCGGCGCCTTCGACGAGACTGCGCGCCACCATAGGCAATTCACGCACCGAGCGCTGCACGTCGTCCATTGCGATCGGCGTGTCGCTTTCCGGTACGTCGATACGGGCGACGTTGTTCTTGCCAACCAGCAAATAGGCTTGGCCGAGGGCATTGCGCGACTGCGCGCGTGCGGCCGCATTGAAGGAGCGCATGAACGCCCAGTCTTTGATACCGCCGTTGCGCGCCCGCTCATCGACAGTGAAGGTGGCTTCGCCCGTGCCCAGGCTCAGGATGCGCACATCCTCGCGCGCAAGGTCGAAGCAGGCGAGGCCATCGACCAGGGCGTTCATCACCGGATTGTTGGCCCAGACGCCGCCATCAATCATGACGTAACCGTCGTCCTCGACACCGGGGTAGTAGGACGGGGCCGCCGTTGTGTGGAGCGCTACATGCGCAAACTTCTTGTGCCGGTCTTTCTGATAGTCTGGGTGGTGCGGCGTCTTGTAGAGGAAGGGCTCACCGTGGCGCCCTTCGAAGCTCGGGATAACAAGCCGGGTGACGGCGTCGTCGAGCACTTTGTCGCCGAAGATTCGCAGCAGTTCTTCCTTGAGGGCAGCTTGGTCGTGCTTCGGCTTGAACACCCAGCGCAGCGTCCTCGGC
The DNA here is from genome assembly GCA_022843525.1 of Methylocystis sp. Lineage (GTDB taxonomy): Bacteria > Pseudomonadota > Alphaproteobacteria > Rhizobiales > Beijerinckiaceae > Methylocystis. The sequence goes on from JALHNR010000002.1 coordinate 33,066, forward strand.
ACCTTGCTGAGCGCGGCCGCTGGCGGAAAGATGCGCTCGCCGCGCTCCAGGTAGATGTTCAAAGCCTGTCGGGCCGTCATTCCGTGGGCAAGGGCAAGCGCGATGATGCCGCCCGTTGAGGTGCCCGCGATCATGTCGAAGTGATTGGCGATGGATGCGCCACCCAGGAAGCGGCTTTCGAGTTCGGCCAGGAAGGCTGCAGGAAAGACGCCGCGAATGCCGCCGCCGTCAATCGACAGGATGCGGAACGGGCGGCCTTGCGGCCATGGCTGCTTGAGGCGAGCATGTTGGATCGTGCCATCCGATCGGCGCGGCGGAATATAGTTCATGGCGTGGTCTCCGTTGCCTCGGCCGCTTCCAATCCGGCGTGCCGTCCGCCGCCGGTCCAGCGCCCGGTCATCAGCCAAAGTTCGTAGCAGGCGAGCCAGTCGAGCGCCCAAGGAACGGTCGTGCTGGCAATAGTCATCGCCGGTGACCATTCCCGCTCGCGCGGGTCGAACAGGCAAAGTGTCGGATCCTCGGCCGGCGGATAGACATGGGGCAGCTGGCCCTCGGCATTTCCGGGCCGGCGGATCAACTCGGGTGAGAGCACTCGCGCCTCAGGGAAGGATCCGAGCTCGTATCGGATCTCCAGCGAGTAGCTTGCATATTGCGGCCTCACGCTTCCCACCCACCGGGCGGACTGGGCGCGGCGGTCGACACCGCGCGCAGCGAACTGCGGCCAGGTCGTTTTCACCGCGGCGACCTGCTCGTCGATGGAGAGGATCGGCGCGATCATCAGATCTTGCGCCCGAAGAAGGTGTGAGGCCGCGCCGCCGAGACCGCCGGGTTGACGGTCGACGCCGCGACCGCAGCAGCGGTAGGCAACAGCACGCCGCCGCGTCGCGTGTAGAGCTGACGCGACTGCTGGATCCGGCCACCGACGTCGGTTGCGATCTGGTCGGCGGCATGGGTCACGACGCGGTCGCCGAAGTTGCCGCGCAAGACGTCCATCATCGTGTTTGGGAACATCGCGCCCTTGCGCATCGAGTCGAGCGAACGGACGAACTCGCGCAGATGTTCGGCGAATTCATCCTGCTGAGGAATGGATTCCGGCCAGCGGTCGGTGAAGACATCGGTCTCACAGACCGGATTGGCGACGTGCAGGAGCCGCCCATAGAGCGAGGCCTGCTCGATATCGCGGATGATCCAGCTCGCGAGACGAACGAGCATGGCGCTGAGCGACATGTTCGGCTGCGCGGCGAGTCCGGCGTAGTAGGAGAGCATCACTGACGGTGAGATGCGGCCGCTGTAGTTGACGTAGCGGATGTTGCGGAAGCGCTTCAGGAGCTGGAGGGCGAGCGTCGCAGTGTTCTTGACGACGAAATCGCACTGATCCGGGACCTCGTCGACGTCCGCGTCGGCGCGCGCCGCAAGGCCGGCATGGTCGAGCCACCGCCGGTGGAACTCCTTCGCCATGCGCAGTTCGAGCGGCGTCCTGCTCGCATACCATTGTGCGAACCCATAGGCGTTCATGTCGACGAAGCGGTCGTCGGCTGACCGGTGCGGACCCTTGGCGTGAGTGATCAGGCTTTCGCGATCGAGCGTGCCGTGGGCGCGCAGCGACGGCGTGACGTCGAGATGCATCTTGTCGGCGTAGAACAGGGTGACGCAGCGCGTCTGCCGCAACACCCGCTGCACGGGATAATCACTGAGCGCGGATTCGAGCTCGGCCAGGATTTCGAGGGGCGTCATGCCACGGAAGCGGCCGCCGAGCTGCGAGACGATGTCGAGATCGTATTCGTCGTCGGTGCCGCGCGTCGAGATCGTGGCGTCGATCGCCATGGAGCCCTGCGGATAGAAGTGCTCGATCTGGTCGAAGAAGGCGGTCGTGACCTCGAGATGATGTCGCACCGCCTCGTAGCGCGACTTCGCCTTGTCATGCAGCGAGGGCGGCAGCTGAACGCTCAGCGCTATCTCGGCGAGGATACGGTCGAGGGGGTCATCGAAGGGATTGAGGCCGGTCGGCGCAAGCTGGATGTTCACATCGATCTCCACGGCGGGCTGGGCTGCATCTGTGCATCTCGCCACCGCCCGCGCGGTGTTCTGGATGACATGAATGTGTATACGTCTACTCCGAACAAGATGGGGAGCTTGAATGCGCCTGTCAAGGGTCTTAGAATATAGCTACTCCGAACGCGGGCTCGCGCGTATCGAGTGGAAGGAATGGCTATGAAATTTGGTGAGCGGATCAAGGACTTACGGACGAAGAAAGGTCTGACGCTCGATCAGCTTGCGCGGGATACTGGCTCGTCGAAGAGCTACATCTGGGAGCTAGAGAACAAGAATCCGCCCAGGCCGTCTGCCGAGAAGCTGTCCGCGATTGCGAGCGCCTTGGGGGTGACCGTCGACTACCTAATCGGGGCTGACATGCAGACACTCAGCGAGGCTGAGGATACCGCATTCTTCCGGCAATATAGCGGTCTGCCGGAGGAGACCCGCCGGCAGATTCGCGAGATGGCCCGTATCCTGGACACGAAAACGCGCACATGAGCGAACCAAGCCGCCTCCGCCCGCTGAAGGAGGCGGCACGCATCACGCAGATGCTGGATATCGTGCTCGGAGCGGATCGCTTCGATCGCGCGCCGGTCGACGTGATTGGACTTGCCTTGGATTACTCCCGCCAGGTCGCGCCCGACAGCCCCATCCACGAGGTCGTCGAGCGCAACATCCCCGGCTGCATCGGCGCGTTGGTCTATGGGGAGGCGCGGCCGCGCCAATGGGCGATCATGTACCATGTCGGCCAGTCGGACGGACGCCGCTCGTTCACCGTCGGGCACGAGTTCGCCCACTACCTTCTGCACCTCCAGTTGATCGAGCAGTGCGGGGGGGTCGACGGCGGCATTTACTGTGACGAAAACGCGGTGGATCGTCGCGGTGGGTCCGGTATCGAGCAGGAAGCCGACGAGTTCACCGCGGCTCTGCTGATGCCGCTTCATGATTTTCGCCGACAGCAGCCGGCCAAGGCACGGGTAGATTTTGACACGCTCAGCCGCCTCGCGAAGCGCTATGGCGTGTCGTTGACTGCAGCCATCCTGCGCTGGCTCGAATACACCGAAACACGGGCGATGATGGTGGTCTCGAATGAGGGTTTTGCCCATTGGGCGAAGCCGAGTGCTCCTGCGCTAAAGTCGGGACGATTCATTAGGACGAAGCACACAGTCTACGAGCTGCCCTCGCAGGCTTTCGCTGCAAGGCGCGATTACTCCGATGGTGCGCTGACCGGCATCACGCAACAAGCTGGCGTCTGGTTTCCCGAGCCGGTGCATGAGATGTGCTTTCGCTCTGACCGATATGACCAGGAGATCACCGTGCTGCAGCTCGAAGCAGATGGGCCGCGCTTCCAGGCGGAAGAAGAAGAGACGGACGTGTACGATCGGTTCATCAATAGCGGGCAGCTGCCGAGTCGATAGTGTGCCGGTGGTGCGCTATCGGGTCCGTGAAGGCCGAACGGTCCCGCCTGTGATGGCGAGTCAGTTCAGGGGCGGAGCCAGATGAGCCGCAGGGCCGCTCTCGCCCTCGACCTCAACCAAGGTCGCGTAGCTCTCGAGCCCGAGCTCTCCGGGATTGCCCGTCCAACGTCCTAAAATTCACGCCGAACCGCTGGCAGAACAGTCATTTCCGGCAAATACCGCTTTTTTGCAGCGCAGCGAATATGGACATAAAGTCGAATATTCGTTATATGCGTAAAATTCACTGCTCAGAAAATGACCATGGAAGACCACACAATCGATGCACTTGTAGAGGATTTCGCCGCAGCGGTGGCGGAGGCTACAGGCGCTTCTCCTGAGGTCGTTCACGAGTCCGAGCCTTCGCAAGGGCGCTATCGGCCTGACGTCGTGATGGATCTGGAGCACGAGGGCGGCTCGTTCCGCCTCGTTGTCGAGGTAAAGCGATCGCTGTTCCCCCGCGATGCCCGCGAAGCGATCTGGCAGCTCAGGAATTATCTCGCTCATGGCGAATCGGCTGGCCGTTCGGCTGTGCCCGTGCTGATGGCGGAGACGATTTCCCCAGGCGCGCGCGAACTGCTCCGCGACGAGCGCGTAGGATATTTCGATTCCAGTGGAAGCCTCTTCATACCTGCCAAAGGGTTATACGTTCTTGTCGATCGGCCGGCGTCGAGGAAGCAGGCTCGTTCGCTCAATAATCTGTTCGTCGGCCGCCGGGGCCAAGTCCTGCACGCTGTCTGGATTCTTGGGCATGATTGGTTCGGCGTTCACCAGATCGCGCAGCGTGCCGGGGTGTCGCCCGCGACGGCATCCGAGACGTTGATCGGCATCGAGCGTCGGGAATGGGTCGAATTACGAGGGACCGGACCCTCCAAAGAACGGCGCTTGATCAACCCACGCGCTCTGCTCGACGCTTGGTCGAGCTATCAAACGTCAGTCAAACCGAAAGCCCTCCGACACTTCTACGTTAGGTCGACCACACCGCCGGATCTCCAGCGGCGGATCGATCATGCATGCGAGACACACGGCGTCTCCTATGAGTTCGCCGACATCACGGCCGGCCAGATCCATACTCCCTATTTGTCGAGCGTTTCGCAGGTTTTCTGCCGAATTCCCGCCGGAGGGGGCATGCAGGCGATGCTGGCTTCGATCGACGCCCGGCCCGTGAGGGAGGGTTGGAATCTTGGCGTTCACGAGATCGCCTCCGACGGTGACCTGAGATTTCGTCAGAGGATCGGTGACCTGTGGGTCGCCGATGCTCTCCAGACGTATCTCGACCTTCTCCAGGCCGGCGGGCGCGCCAAAGAACTGGCGCAACATCTGCGGGCCGAGAAGCTGGAGGCGTGATGGCAAAGGCGCAGTTCCTTGTCGACTACAGCGAAGACGTGACGCGGGACTGCGAGCGTGTGCTCGTCACGCTGTTCAGCGGCCTCGGGCCATGGCGTGACTCGGTATTCCTGGTTGGTGGATTGACTCCCCGCTACCTTGTTACGGCGCGCCCGCCGGAGGTTCCGGCACATGCCGGCACCGGAGATATCGACGTCGTCGTCGACCTTGCCGTCTTGGCCGACACCGAGGCTTATCGCTCGCTCGAAGAGAACCTTAAGCGCATGGGCTTCGAGCGCGCCGAGAACGACAGGGGCGTCAAGGTCAATTGGCGCTGGAAGACCAAGACGGAGCACGGTGTCACGGTCGTTCTCGAATTCCTGGCTGACGACCCCAAACTGAAAGGCGGCGCATTACAGGAGCTTCCGACCGATGGAAATATTTCGGCGGTCAACATTCCTCATGCATCGCTCGTCTTCGATCTGCACGATCGGATGGAGGTGACAGCAGATCTGCTGGGTCAAAAAGGCCGAGCCACCGAAACCATTCCTTACGCCAACATCGTGTCGTTCACCTGCCTGAAGGCCTTTGCGTTCGATCACCGTCGTGAAGGCAAGGACGCCCATGACCTCGCATATTGTCTCGAGCATGGAGAAGGCGGGTTGGAGGGCGCCATCGCGAAATTCAAGGATGCGATGGCCGACAAGCACAGTGACATCATCGGTGCGGCACTCGCGATCCTGCTGAAACGCTTTTGCGATCCCGAGCCCGATGAAGGCTATCTCCGCGAGGGGCCCGTCGCGGCCGCCCGATTTGAGATCGAAGGGGATGATGGGGATCCTGAAATCCGCGAACGGCGGGCGCTTCGGCAGCGCGCCGTGAACGACGTGATCTCGCGGCTGCTCAGCGAGCTGAGTGTTGGGGGATAAATGGAGCAACTACGCCCTTTGTCGAATTGAAGCTCATCGACGAATTGTTTGGCATGAGTTCGGGCTACTCGACATTCCAATCACAAATTTTCCGCGTGTGCCGGTTCTGCTTTTTTTATTGCTTTGGCGCATCCAATTCTACGACGGCTGATATCGAGTCCTTTCCTGGTGCGGTGAAGCTCATGACCTTTAAACAATCGCGTCCGAATTGCGCGCCATTGCCGCCGATTCGGCTACTCCAATCCCCAGGCACTTTTTCAAATGGGGGTTCGTTGCGATGGTCGTTTCGATATGTCGCGGACGAAAGCCCTCATCGCAGGTTCGAATGTTCTGCAACGCTCCAAACCAATAGTTGGAAGCGACGGAAAAGACTCGGATATTGAATTTTGTCTCGTAGAAATTATTCGCGCTCTTGCGCGCGCCGCTGCGCGGGAGGATCATCGCGAAGCCCAAGAGGTTGAAGCGATGTCACTGCGGAGGCGGAGCGAAGATGAAACGCGTAGCAATCTACGCCCGTTTTTCGACGGAGCTGCAACACGAACGTTCTATCGAAGATCAGGTGGCGCTGTGCCGAAACTACGCCGAACGCAATGAGCTGGAAATCGTCGGCGTCTACGACGATCGAGCGCGCTCTGGCGCATCGATGTACGGCCGCGATGGGTTGTTGCGGCTTCTCGACGCGGCGCGCGATGGCTCATTTGAGGTCATTCTGATCGAAGCGTTGGATCGCTTGTCCCGCGACCAGGAAGATCTCGCCGGCATATGGAAGCGGCTTAATTTCCTGGGCGTCGAATTGCGGGCCGTGCATGATGGAACGGCGGATCAAATCCAGATTGGCGTGCGCGGTCTTCTCGGATCGCTCTTTCTGACCGACCTCGCTCACAAAGTTCGACGTGGGATGCAGGGCGTCGTGCGAGAGGGGCGTCACGCCGGCGGTCGGGCATATGGCTATCGACCTGTGGCGGGCAAACCGGGCGAACTTGAGATTGTCGAAAACGAGGCCTCCGTCGTTCGCCGCGTCTTTCAAGACTACGTCGGCGGCAAGACGCCGCGGGAAATCGCCCACACGCTGAACAAGGAGGGTGTGCGACCGCCACGCGGGGCTAACTGGACCCCGTCGACCATCAACGGCAACAAGAAGCGCCATCACGGCATCATTCTCAACGAGCTCTACGCGGGAGTCGTCGTATGGAACCGGGTTCGGATGATCAAAGATCCTGACACCGGCCGTCGAGTTTCACGTCCAAATCCCCCAGAGGACTGGAAGCGGTCTGACACGCCCAATCTAGCGATCATCGACAAGGCGCTGTTCGAGGCGGCGCAGCAGCGTAAAGCGGAGCGCACACACGATGCGCCCCAAAAGCAGCGTAAGGCGAAATTTCTGCTGTCCGGCTTGTTGAAATGTGGATGCTGTGGGGGCGGCCTTTCAATGAAAGATCGCGACCATGGGAGAGTTCGGGTCCATTGCTCCACAATGAAGGAAGCAGGAACCTGTTCCAATCGCAAAATTTTCTACCTCGATGAGATAGAAAAAGCCGTCTTGGCAGGCCTGCAGCAACACCTCAAGGCGCCGAAGCTCCTGAAAGAGTTTGTGAGAACATATCAGGAAGAGCGCGAGCGGTTAGCGGCGGAGAAGGTGAGGCGGCGCGGCAAGCTCGAAAGCAAGCTGGCCGAAATTCAGCGCTCTCTCGACCGCATGTGGTCAGACTATGAAGCGGAACGTGTTCCGGTCGAAGTCCTGGGACCCAGGATGAAGGAGGCTCAGGCGCAAAAAGTGGCGTTGCTGGCGGAGCTGGAGGCGCAACCGGAGCCGGAAAAGATCGTCGGCCTGCACCCGGCCGCGCTTCGGCATTATGAGAGGCTGGTTGGACAGTTAAACGATGTTTTCGGCCGAGGGGTTACCCCCGACAACGCGGAGGCGGCGGAGAAAATCCGTGAACTGGTCGCGAAAGCAGTCGTCATACCCTCAGGCGACGGCTTTGCCATCCAGCTTCAGGGACGCCTTGCTCTGCTTATGGATGCTCCGAACGCTTACCCCAATATGCGGATTGCCGCGTCGGGGGGATCGATGGTAGCGGAGGAGGGACTCGAACCCCCGACACAAGGATTATGATTCCTCTGCTCTAGCCGACTGAGCTACTCCGCCCCGAGCCGCCTGAGCGGTCTGGAAGAATTTGCGATATAGGTTGCCGTCCCGGCGCAAGTCAAGGCGGCGCGGCGAAGCGGAAATGTAGCGCGGGTATTCCAATGTCGGCGGCGGGGCAAATCTGCGAGCGCATGAGCCTTTCCTTTGCGCGTCCGCCATGCGAGAAGCCGGCTGAGCCCCGCCGTTTCGCGGCCGACGCCGCAGGCCGCGCGTTCGCTTGGCTGAAGCTTTCCGGTTAGCGCCAATGTCGGTCAGACATCCGATCATCTCCATCACCGGCTCGTCAGGCGCCGGCACCAGTTCGGTCAAGGCGACATTCGAACAGATTTTCCGCCGCGAGCGTATCGAAGTCGCCTATGTCGAAGGCGACAGCTTCCATCGCCATAATCGCGAGGAAATGAAAACGGCGATGTTCGAGGCCCAGGTCAAGGGCAACCATCATTTCAGCCATTTCGGCCCCGGCGCCAATCTGCTCGCGGAGCTCGAAACGCTGTTTCGCGAATATGGCGAGACCGGCTCCGGCCGCTATCGCCATTACGCTCATGACGAGAACGAGGCGGCGGTCCTCGGCGTCGCGCCGGGAACCTTCACGGATTGGCACGAATTGCCGGCCAACACCGACGTGCTTTTTTACGAAGGGCTGCACGGCGCCGTCGTCACTGACGAGGTCAATGTGGCGCGCTACGCCGATCTCAAGATCGGCGTGGTCCCGGTCATCAATCTCGAATGGACGCAGAAGCTGCACCGCGACCGGCATTCGCGCGGCTATACGACCGAGGCCGTCACCGAGACGATCCTGCGGCGCATGCATGATTACGTGCATTATATCTGTCCGCAGTTCTCCGAGACGGATATTAATTTCCAGCGCGCGGCGACGGTCGACACGTCGAATCCCTTTGTCGCCCGCTCGATTCCGACGCCCGATGAATCGATCGTGGTCATTCGCTTTCGCGATCCGCGGGGGGTGGACTTCCCCTATCTTGTGGCGATGATCGCGGGGAGCTGGATGTCGCGCGCCAATTCGATCGTCATCCCGGGCAATAAGCTCGATCTCGCGATGCAGCTGATCCTCACGCCGAGGATTCTCGAACTGGTCAGACGCAGGAAAGGCGTGACGTGAACGACACCATAATCACTGCGGCCCAGGAATCATCGGCGGCGGCAGCCCCGCACGATCTACGGCGCGACGCCAACGCCATTCGCGCCTTGGCGATGGATGCGGTCGAAAAGGCCAAATCCGGCCACCCCGGCATGCCGATGGGCATGGCCGACGTCGCGACCGTGCTGTTCCAGCGTTTCATGAAATTCGACGCCGCCCGGCCCGACTGGCCCGACCGCGACCGTTTCGTGCTCTCGGCCGGCCATGGGTCGATGCTGCTTTATGCGCTGCTCTATCTACTCGGCTATCCGGGCATGGGGCGTAAGGAGCTTGAGAATTTCCGCCAGCTCGGTTCGCCGACGGCCGGCCACCCCGAATATGGCCACGCCGCCGGAATCGAAACGACGACGGGTCCGCTGGGCCAGGGACTCGCGACGGCCGTCGGCATGGCGGTCGCCGAACGTCTCGCCGCCTCGCGCTTCGGCGACGATCTCGTCGACCATTTCACTTATGTGCTCGCCGGCGACGGCTGCCTGATGGAGGGCGTCAGCCATGAGGCGATCGACCTCGCCGGACATTTGAAGCTATCGAAGCTCATCCTCTTCTGGGACGATAATTCGATTTCGATCGACGGACCGACAAGTCTTGCGACCTCGACGGACCAGATCGCGCGCTTCGCCGCCGCCGGCTGGCATGTCGCCCATATCGACGGCCACGACCCCGAGGCGGTCGCCCAGGCGATCGCCGCCGCGCAGGCCGATCCGCGGCCTTCGCTCATTGGCTGCCGCACGCTCATCGGCTATGGCGCGCCGACCAAACAGGGCAAGGAAAGCTGCCATGGATCGCCGCTCGGCGCCGCCGAGGTCGACGCGGCGCGCGAAGCGCTCGTCTGGCCGCATGCGCCTTTCGAACTGCCCGACGACGTTCTGGAGGCCTGGCGCGCGGCGGGACGTCGCGGCGCCAAGGCGCGCGAAGCTTGGGAGGCGCGCCGCGTCGCGTCGCCCAAAGGCGCCGCGTTCGACGCCTTCATGAAAGCCGACGTCGCCGCGCAGGTCGCCAAACCGCTCGCAGAGTTCCGCGCCACGCTTGCCGCCGAAAAGCCGAAAGTCGCAACGCGCAAATCCTCGGAAATGGCGCTTGGCGTCATCAACGCCGCGACTGAAGCGACGATCGGCGGCTCGGCGGATCTCACCCATTCGAACTTCACCATCACCAAGGGCATGGGCGAGGTCGCGCCGGACGATTTTTCCGGCCGGTATATTCACTACGGCGTCCGTGAATTCGGCATGGCGGCGGCGATGAACGGCGTCGCGCTGCATGGCGGATTCGTTCCCTATGGCGGCACCTTCCTGGTTTTCTCCGACTACGCCCGCGCCGCGATCCGGCTTTCGGCGCTCATGGGCCTTCGCGTCATCTATGTGCTCACCCATGATTCGATCGGTCTTGGCGAAGATGGGCCGACGCATCAGCCGGTGGAGCATCTGGCGGCGCTACGCGCCATGCCGAATCTCAATGTCTTCCGGCCGGCCGACGCCATCGAGACCGCCGAATGCTGGGAGCTGGCGCTGGCCAGCCGCCATACGCCTTCTGTCCTAAGCCTGTCGCGGCAAAACCTGCCGACGCTCGAGCGGCCCGTCGGCGACAACCTTTCCGCCAAGGGCGCCTATGTGCTGCGCGAAGCGGCGAACAAGCGTGACGCGACGCTACTCGCGACCGGATCCGAGGTTGAAATCGCCCTCGCGGCGGCCGACATTCTAGGCGCGCAAGGAATAAAGGCCGCCGTCGTCTCCATGCCCTGCTGGGAGCTGTTCGAGGCGCAGTCCGAGGCCTATCGCGCCGAAGTGCTAGGCGGCGCGCCGAGGGTAGCGGTCGAAGCGGCGGTTCGGCTGGGTTGGGACCGATGGCTCGGCGAGCGCGGCGCCTTTATTGGCATGAGCGGCTTTGGCGCGAGCGGGCCGGCGGGCGAGCTCTACAAGCACTTTGGCGTTACCGCCGAGGCTGTGGCTGAAGCGGTCGGGACACTAGTTAAGGCGTAAGGAAAGCGGAGGCGACAATGGCTCTCATCACCCTGCGGCAATTGCTCGATCACGCCGCCGAGCACGACTATGGCGTTCCGGCGTTCAACATCAACAATATGGAGCAGGGGCTCGCGGTGATGGAAGCGGCGGCGTCGGTCGACGCGCCGGTCATCATCCAGGCCTCGCGCGGCGCGCGCGCCTACGCCAATGACGTGATGCTCGCCAAGATGATCGAGGCGCTCGCCGCGATCTGGCCGGACATTCCGCTCGTCATGCATCTCGACCACGGCAACGCCGAAGCGACCTGCGCCAGCGCCATCCGCTTCGGCTTCACCTCGGTGATGATGGACGGCTCGCTCAAGGCCGACGGCAAGACGCCCGCCGATTACGATTACAATGTGCGCGTCACCCGCAGCGTCGTCGACATGGCGCATTGGGTCGGCGCCTCGGTCGAGGGCGAGCTTGGCGTGCTGGGTTCGCTCGAAAGCGGCATGGGCGAAAAGGAAGACGGGCACGGGGCCGAGGGCAAGCTGTCGCATGACCAGCTCTTGACCGATCCGGCCCAGGCCGAGGATTTCGTCGCCCGCACCAAGGTCGATGCGCTCGCCATCGCGATGGGCACGTCGCATGGCGCCTATAAATTCTCGCGCAAGCCCGACGGCGCGATTCTGGCGATGAAGGTCGTCGAGGAAATCCACCGCCGCCTGCCCGGCACGCATCTCGTCATGCATGGATCGTCGTCAGTGCCGCAGGATCTGCAGGACGCCTTCAACGCCGCCGGCGGCGAGATGCCGCAAACCTGGGGCGTGCCGGTCGCCGAGATTCAGCACGGCATCAAATTTGGCGTGCGCAAGATCAACATCGACACCGACAACCGCATCGCCATGACCGCGGCGATTCGCGGCGTGCTCGGCAAGAACAAGGGCGAGTTCGATCCGCGCAAATATTTAAAGCCCGCGATGGAGGCGATGCGCGCCGTGTGCAAGCAGCGCTACGAGGAATTCGGCACGGCGGGGCAGGCGTCGAAAATCAAGCCGATCCCGCTCTCGGAAATGGCCAAGCGCTACGCCAGCGGCGCGCTCGATCCGCAATTCGCCAGCAAGAAGGCGGCGGAGTAGGCTCGCATCCGCTCGGGGCGAGGGCCAAGCGCTTCAGCGGCGCTCCGCCGCCAGCAGCAGCGAGGCGGGCGTTTCCGCCGACGGCGCTTTGGGCTCGATGATTCGCTTCAACGCCCACTTTGGGGCAAGCGCCTCAACCCAGGAAGCGAGCGTTCGAGCGTAGTAAGGCATGGGCGCCCAGCCGGCGTCGTCAAATCCGTCAAAGCGCTCGACGCGCCATCCGTCCTCATAGGGCGTCAGCGCGATCGGATGAAGCGTTTGTATGAGCAGCCGGGCTTGGGATGTCGAGATCGTCGCGAGTGCGCTGAGCAGAGCCTCAGCTCTGTCGTCGAGCAACGAAAAATTGCAAATGATCGTATCGAAATCCTGTCCGGCCCTCGCAGGCTTTTGCGTCAACTCCGCGTAGCTCAGAACGAGGTAATTCGCCCCGCCTTCCTCACGGGCGCGCGAGACGAGTTCGCTCGAAGCGTCGACGCCGATGATCTCAACGCAATCTCGGCGCAATTCCCGGCAAAGCCATCCCTCGCCGCAACCGATGTCGAGCGCCTTTCCGAGCGGACCGGCTCGCGCCGCCGAGAGGATCGCCGCGTCGGTCGCATCGCGACGGCTGGCGATCATTTGACCGCGCACGGCCGCCGTCCAACGTTCGGCGTTGTCGCGCCAGCTGGCGATCTGCGACTGTCTCGGATCGGTCATTGGAGCGCCCATTAAGCCGCTGCTTCAGCTTTGCGATTCACTGTATCGCGCCAGAATATCGACACGGCGGTTTTTCGTCGCGCCGCGCCGCCCCATCATGGTAATGTTCGGCGAACCCAATCAAGCAGCCGCCATGTCCGACATTCTCATCGCCCCCTCCATTCTCTCGGCCGATTTCGCGCGGCTGGGCGAGGAGACGCGGGCGATGGCCGACGCCGGCGCCGATTGGATACATCTTGACGTGATGGACGGGCATTTCGTGCCCAATATCACCTTCGGGCCCGGCGTCGTCGCCGCGCTGCGGCCGGTGACGAGCCTCACGCTCGACGCGCATCTGATGATTTCGCCGGTCGACCCCTATATCGCCGCCTTCGCCGAAGCCGGCGCCGACGTCATCACCGTTCACGCCGAGAACGGGCCGCATCTCCACCGCTCGCTGCAGTCGATCCGCGCGCTCGGCAAGAAGGCGGGCGTGTCGCTCAATCCGGCGACGCATGAAAGCGCGCTGCAATATGTGCTCGACGACATCGACCTTATCCTGGTGATGAGCGTCAATCCCGGTTTCGGCGGCCAGAGCTTCATTCCTTCGCAGCTCAATAAGATTCGCGCGATCCACGAGATGATCGGCCAGCGCGCGATCCGCCTCGAGGTTGACGGCGGCGTGACGCCGCTGACGGCGCCGCAGATCGTCGATGCCGGCGCCGATGTTCTGGTCGCGGGCTCGGCCGCCTTTCGTGGCGGCCAGCTCTACTATGCCGACAATATTGCGGCCCTGCGGCGCGCCGCGGCGAGCGCCGGCGCCATCGCCGTTTGAGCGGCTTTTCGCTTCGCCGCCCGGCCAGTTGATTGTCGCGGCGGGGCGCGCTATCGCCTCACCTGCGCATTGGGGCGTCGCCAAGTGGTAAGGCAGCGGATTTTGATTCCGCCATACGGAGGTTCGAATCCTCCCGCCCCAGCCATGCATTCCCGGAAGTTCAGATCGGGCGCGGACTTTGGGAAAAGAGCCGGGATTCCGGGGCGTTTGTGCGAGGACTGGCGGCTCAAAGACTTTCCTGAGTCGGAAATTCCGGTC
>JALHNR010000003.1 GCA_022843525.1 Methylocystis sp.
CGTGTGCTCTTCCGATCTTAACGACTGCCGCCTGCGTTTCGGCGAGGACGGCGTGCTGCCGACCGGCGCATTCCCCGGCATCGCGAGGGTTTGATGATCCACGAATACGAAATCGCGGTGACCAAACAGCTCGGCGCGCGCGCGATCGAGGCGGCGAAACTCCACGCCATCGTCAAGTTCCCCGAAGAGAGCTGTGGCTTCATTGTCGGTGGCCGATATGTGCCCTGCGAGAACCGGCACCCGAAGCCGCTCGAATTCTTCCGGATCGAGGAAGCGCACTTCGACACCGCGATGCGGGCAGGGCAGGTGACTGCCATCGTTCACTCGCACCCGAACGGGCCGATCTTTCCCTCGCACGCCGACATGATGCAGCAGATCGCCACGGATGTTCCGTGGGTGATCGTCTCCCTCAATGAGACCGGTATCCACAAGATCGTGGCCTGGGGCGGCGACCTGCCGATCGCGCCGGTCATCGGTCGTCCGTTTCTGCATGGCGTGCTGGACTGCTATTCGCTGATCCGCGACGTTTTCCGGCTCGGGCGCGTCGAGCTGCTCAAGCAGGGCGTTCACTGGCCGCACGACCCGATCCTGCTGGCCGACATCGCGCGCGCGGACGAATGGTGGAAGACCGGCGACGATCTCTACAGCGCCAATTTCGCGCCGTGGGGCTTCAAGGTGATCAACCGGGTCGAGGCTGCGGCCGGCGACGTCTTCCTGATCAAGTATGGCAACGAGACCCAGAACCCGCAGGGTCAGCTCAATCACGGCGGCGTCATGCTCGACCACGGGCAGATCCTGCATCATTTGACCAGCCGCCCCTCCGGCCGCGAACCCAACTCGATCTGGGCGCGCGCCGCCGATCTGTGGGTCCGATATGAGGGCAAGCCCTCATGATGCGAACCATTCACCTGCACGGTCGGCTGGGCAAGCAGTTCGGGGCCAAGCATCGCTTCGACATCAGGACTGCTGCTGAAGCGATCAGGGCGCTCAACTGTGCGTTCCCGGCCGACTTCGTCAGTGCGATGAGTCAGGGGAGCTACAAGCTCGTGCGGGGCGACAAGCGCTCCGGCATGCGCCTCAACCTCGATCTCGTTTCCACCTTCAATCTCGGCATGGCCGACCTGCATGTGATCCCGGTGGCGGCGGGCGCGGCCAACAACAAGGGCGTCGCCAAAGCCATCATCGGCACGGTTCTGGTCGGCGCCGCGATCTTCGCCTCGGCCGGCTCCGGCATCGGCTTTCTCGGGCTCGGAGCGGAAGCATTCAGCCTCGGCGCGCTGGGTGGGTCCGTCACCTGGGGCAATATCGCGCTGATCGGTCTCGGCATCGCGCTGTCGGGCGCATCCACTCTGCTGGCCGGCGACACTTCGACCGAAGAGAAAAAGAGCGACGACAGTTTCACCATCAATGGTCCGTCCGACGTCGCCCGCCAGGGCATGGCTATTCCGCTGATCTACGGCGAGGTCATCACTGGCTCGATCACGGTCTCCTTTGACGCCGATATCGAGGACATCGGCAGCTATCGGGGCGTCACGGGCTCCATGGGGTCCAGCGTTCAAGTCGTCGACAAGGGTGACGGGACTAAGGATTACTACGGATGATCATCGAAGCTGCAAAAAAGGACTCTGGCTCGGGCGGTGGTGGCACCGAATCTCCCAACACGCTGCGCTCGACCACGATCGTCGACCTGATCAAGGCGCTCGGCGAAGGCCCGATCGTGGGCTTGATGAACGGCGCCAAATCAATCCTGGTCGACGGCACGCCGCTGATGAACATCGACGGCACGCTCAATCGCAAGGGCGTCACCTGGGATCAGCGCTACGGCACGCCGGGCCAGGCTCACTTTCTGACCAACACCCGCACCGGAACACCGCATGATGTGTCGGCGCAGGTCAAGGTTGCCACCGGTCGCGTGATCCGCACCATCACCGAGACCGCCGCCTCGATGGTGCAGGTCGTGGTTCAGATCCCGGCGCTCGCCCAGCAGATCACCGAAGGCGACAACGCCGGTGACACCGTCGGCGCCAGCGTGTCTTATGTCGTCGAGCGACGCGCGTCGGGCGGCGCCTGGGTGCCGATCGAAACCGTCAATATCACCAATCAGAAGAACCTGAGCCCGTATTTCCGCAAGTCGATCGTGCCGCGGCCGGAAGGCAATGAGATCTGGGACATCGGCATCACCCGCCTGACCCCGGATTCGGCCGATGTCAAGCTCCAGAACGACACGCACTGGGGTAGCTACATTACCCTGGTCAAAGGCAAATACAGCTACGACGACACCGCGCTGATCAACCTTCGGATCGACAGCCAGGAATATGGTTCCTCGCTCGGCGATTTCTCGTTTCATGTTCGCGGGCTGATCATTGACACCCCGTCGAACTACAACCCGACCACGCGGGCGTATACGGGCGTCTGGGACGGCACCTTCATCAAGCAGTGGACCAACAATCCGGCCTGGGTGTTCTGGGATGTTCTCACCAACAACCGCTACGGGCTCGGCGAATTCATCGACCAGGCTCTGGCCGACAAGTGGTCGCTCTATGCCATCGCCCAGTATTGCGACCAGCTGGTGCCCTCGGGCTTCAAGAATACCCTCGGCGCCGACATTATGGAGCCGCGCTTCACTTTTAATGGGGTGATCAATACCCGCGAGGAAGCCTACAAGGTTCTGCAGAGCATCACGACGAGTTTCCGCGCCATGGCCTATTGGTCCATGAGCCAGGTGTTCGCGAGCTGCGACATGCCGGCCGACCCGGTGCTGGCGCTGTCGCCCGCAAACGTGGTCGGAGGCGCCTTCGGCTATTCGGGCACCTCGATCAAGGCCCGACACTCGGTCGCGATGATCTCCTGGAACGACCCGCAGGCACTCTATCAGCAGGCGATCGAGGTCGTGCAAGACGACGACCAGATGAACAAGTTCGGCTGGCGCCAGATCGACGTCACCCTGACCGGCTGCACCGCGCGCGGCCAGGCGCATCGCTTCGGCAAGTGGATCCTCGACACCGAGAAGAGCGAGACCGAGACCGTCCAGTTCAATATGTCCTGGGATGGCTATGTCCTGGAAAACAACCTGTCGCTGAAGCCCGGCGATATCGTCTTGATCGCCGACCCGCGCAAGAACGGCGGGTTCAGGTCCGGCGGACGCTATGCCGCGATCAACTCGACCTCCGAAGTGGTGCTCGACGCGCCGTTTGAGGCGGAGATCGGCGAGACCTATACGATCGGCGGGTTGCTCCCCAGCGGCAAGTTCGAGACGCGCCCGGTTACCGCCTTTAGCCTCGACAATAAAACCGTCACGGTCAGTCCCGCATTCACAGAGGCGCCGCTGGTCAATGCCGACTGGGTGATCCAGGGCACCAACATGGCCGCGCGCCGCTACCGCATCATGGCCGTGCAGGAGACCGACACCAACCTGTTCAAGGTGACGGCGCTGTTTAATGATCCGACCAAATACGCCCGGATCGAAAACGGCGTGACCCTGCAGCCGGTGCCCTATGTGCGACCGCGCAATGTCATCAGCCAGGTCACCAATCTTGCGGCCACCGAGCAGCGCTACTTTCAGAACGGGGTCAGCCATTCCCGCGTAACCTTGAGCTGGACCGCGCCGAACGACTTCTTGATAAAGGATTTCACGGTCACCGCGGACAGCCCGCGCGGCTTTGTGAACCTCGGCGCCACGCCGACGCCGAACATCGACTTCAACGATGCGGTCGCGGGCGCCTGGACCTTCTACGTCTCGGCGCGCTCGATGACGGGCGCCGTTTCGGTTCCCGTCGCATTCGCATTCGCGGTCGAGGGCTGGCAGGCGGTCGACGGCCCGATCCCGAATAATCTCCAGACCACCGACGGCGGCGCCACCTTCGCCGGCCGCTCCGCGACGCTGGGCTGGACCAACGTATTTCCGCCCAACAGCGTCCTTTTCGCCGTCGAGAATGTGGTGCGCGTCTATGACACCTCCAGCAATCTACTGCGCACCGAGAATGTGTTTCAGAACAGCTACACCTATGACTACGAGAAGAACGTCAACGATGGCGGGCCGCGCCGCTCGGTTCGGATCGACGTCACCGCGAAGAACGTCACGGGCGCCGAGAGCGCGCCGGCCTCGATCACGATCTCCAACCCGGTTCCAGCCGTTGTTATTCCCGTGCTCGATGCGGACGTCGGCTCGATCGACGTGTCCTGGATCAACAACGACAACGATTACGCCGGCGCCCTGGTATGGACCTCGAAGAACTCCGGCTTTGTTCCGACCCTGGCCAATCGCAATTACGATGGTCCGGATACCTCGACCGTTGTCTTCGTCGACGCCGGCACCTGGTATGTCTGGGTCGCCCTCTACGATAGCTTTGGCAAGGACGGTCTGAATATCTCGCCGCCGCAGAGCCTAGCGGTCAACGACATCACCTCGGCGCTGGCTGACGTTGTTCCGTCGCTGATCGAGGCTGCTGGGCAGGTCACGACTTCGCAGCTCAACACCGAAATGGAGACGGTCGCCGATCAGATCGCCGGCATCCTGAGCCAGATGGTTCAGGACCGCGACCAGGAAGATACGCTGTATCAGCGCTCGGTGCAGGAGCTCTCGGTCCAGACCGGCGACGTGCGGGCCTCGGTTATGCGCGAGGAGGTCGCGCGCATCGGCGCCGATTACGCCGAAGCCACTGCGCGCCTGGCGCTGCAAGTCTCGATAAATACCACGATCGTCGCTCAGATCGTCTCGGAGCAGCTGGCCCGCGTTACCGCCGATGTCGCGCTGACGTCGCAGATCGATTTGGCGATGTCTCAGATCGCAGGAAACAGCGCGTCGATAGTGACCGAAGCGACGACGCGCGCAACTGCTGACAGCGCCCAATCGTCGCTCTACACGACGCTCTCGTCGACCGTTGGCACCAATCAGGCTCAGCTAACCACCGTCGCCACCAGTGTTGATGGTATCAAGCTGGAATACGGCGTGATCGGCACGATCGACGGCGTCACCGGGGGGTTTCTGTTCACTGGCATCAAGAAGCTCGATGGCTCGATTTCCTACACCCTGAAAATCGCCGGCAACGTGATCGTTGACGGTAGCATCACCGCGGCAAAGCTGAACGTGACCAACCTGGCCGCGATTAATGCCAATCTCGGCACCGTGACGGCCGGCATCATTCAGAGCAGCAACGGCAAGGTGGTCTGGAACCTAAACAGCGCCACCCTGATCGTGTCGGATTAAATGACGCAGCGTATCCTCATTTCGCCGACCCGTGTCGCGGTATCCCGGCCTGGCTACGACGTGGTCAGTCCGCCGGCGATCTCGACCGATTATCTGAGCGTCGACTCCAGCTTCGGCATGCCGCTGCGATTGCTGATGAGCGGGGTCATCTATGGCTCGGCGGTCAACGGCTTTCCGACCATCAGCTATCCGACGACCTACGGGGACTTTCCGATGGTTCACGTCGCTCCTTTTACGAGCGGCTCGATCACCAACCTGTTTCAGAAGTGGATCTCCGGGACGCAGGAATACTACCATCAACCCTACAATATCATCTTTCGGAAGAACAATTTTACCCTTGGTCGCGCCGATGGGATGAACGGGCGGTTCGACAACGCCTATTACGACACCGTCCGCAACTGGATCTACTTTGTGTTCCCGATATCATGACCGATCGCCTGATCATCGGACGGCATCCCCTCGATGGCTCCTACGGCATCTGGCTGTCGAAGCTGGGCGTCAGTGCGGCCAACACGGTTGACCCCAACAACTTTCTGATCGCGCCTGGCGTGAAGAACGACATGCTGCTGATGGCAGGGATCATAGGTAACGGCGGGGTGGCGTATTTTCCCGAGACCCTCTCCAACACGCCGTTCGTCTATTTCCACCCGATCAACGATGGCGCCTCTGAATCCTATCCGTTTCCGATCAACATCGCCACCACGGCCGGCAACTCGACGTGCAATGTCACCACCAGTTACGCTGCTTTTTACGATCATAGCGGTCTTGGACTGTCGTTTCGCTATATCGTCGTCAACAGGGCGCTGCCGTAATGGTCGATCGGGTGCGAATTCGAGGAGGTCAGGCTGCCGCGCTTCAGGTCAGCCTTCCGGGCTATGACGTGACCACGGCCACGCTCGATCAGATGGCGTTCGACGCACGCTTCGCCAACATGACTTTGGTCATGCGCGGCGTGGTCTTTGTTCCTCACGAAACCTGGACGACGGTCTATTTTCCAACGACCTATTCGGCGGTTCCGCGCCTGTTCTGTGGTCTCGGTGGCGCCTGGAATCAGGCAGCCGCAACCATCACTCAAATTCAAAACCCGAGTGCAATCCTTACCAGTAACCAGGGCACCTGGCTGAACATCCGAATGGCTCTCATCACCGCGTCCTATATCCAGTTTTATTCGGGCTACGGCCCCGAGTCAGAAAACGACCCGATCCGCCACTTTGCGGCTTGCCATGCCTTTTACGCCGTCTATCGATAGGACACATCATGCTGCTGATTTACAACGAAACCGGCTTCATCACGCAAACCATCACGGTGGGCGACTTCAAGGCGCTGAAGGAGGTCTACGAGAGCCACGGTCAAATGGCGATCGAGATCGGCCCGCGGGACGATTTCATGAACCTCTACGTCACAAAGGGCGTCGCCAAGGTGCGGCCGAACGTCAAGGTCACCGGCGAGGTGCGCCCGATCTCGGCCGATGGCGCCGATACGCTGCGCTTCTCGATCACGCCGAAGGTCTTCGACCTGAAGATCGCCCTCGGCGACACGGTGGTTCATGAGGAAAGTTCCAAAAGCGGCATCCTCGAATTCGCCGTCGACGCCCCTGGCGTCTACAAGCTGGAGTTCAGCGCCGCATTTCCCCGTCACCCGATCACGATCACGGTAGAAGCCCAATGAAAATCACGCTCAATCCTCTGAAGCGCCTGTTGGAGCGGGCCGAGCAGCGGGTCAACCTGCACTTTCACCCTCAAGGCGTCGATTTCGCCCATGACCGGAAGCGAGCTATGTCCCGGACGATCGTCGCCGGCGGAGAGCCTGCGCCTGAATTCACCGAGGCGGCCGCGATTGAGGGACTGGACGTGCTTGAGCTGGCCGAGTTGATCCTGTCCAAGCCGGACGCCGTGATGGTTCGAGAAAACGCCAGGCGGACCGCGATCGTCGAGCTGCGCGCAGCCAAATCGATCGACGAACTGGAACAGATCCTGGATAAGCACGGCGTCGAGCGGCGCCTGGTCTCGGATATTATGGCTCAGCGGCGTCATTCTGGCTCTGGTGCATAAGTCAGTATTGACTTATAATGACGACTCGGGCTAATTGGGTATCGAATGGCAGACATTACGCTCTACACCACCGGCACGCTGACGTTTACCAACGGTTCCCCGATCGTAACGGGCGTTGGGACACTGCTGGCTGGGCTGATGGCTGGCGATCTCGTCCTGGCGCCGAATGGCGTATGGTATGAGCTGGGCGAGACCCCGACCGGCAATCTCGAAGCTGTTCTGAGTGTTAACTACGCCGGCACCACCGCGCTCGCCGCGGTCGGCGGCTCCGCCTGGTGGATCTTCAAGGCGAGCATTTCGCGGGATTCGGTTCGCACCGCGACCCGGCAGCTTACCGACATCACCTCGCTTTATCGCCGCGTCGTCAACCTGACGAACTCCGACCAGACGGTTCGACTATCCAAGGCGTCGGTCTCGGACCGCGCCGGCATGATCCTGCAGAAGGATGGCCTGGACCTGCTTCAGGCTGGCACCTTCGAGGACGACGACTTCGCGATTCGCTACCTGGTCGCCACGACCTGGACCAAGGCGCTGGGCGTCAACCCGACCTCGGGCGCCGTCTCGATCTATTCCCAGCTGCTGCTGGGTAATACCATCACCCCGCCGGCTCTGACGGCAACCACCAGCAATTACGCGCCAGTGGGCGTCGACAAGGCCAGCGTCATCCGGGTCAGCGCCAATTCCAATTGGGCTCTCACGGGCCTGGCCGGCGGCGTCGATGGTCGCATCGTCGCGATCCTCAATGTAGGCAACCATGTCGTCGATCTCGAACACGACGGCGGTATTTCGCTCGCGGCGAACCGTTTTGAGCTTACCGGTGACACCGCAATCGCCCCCAACGCCTCTGCGCTGCTGATCTATGACGGGGCGTCAAGCCGATGGCGTCAGTTCGGTGGTTCTGGCGCGGGCGCAGTTTCATCGGGCGGTGACCGGGGCTGGTCCCCGATCCTGTCCTATGTTTCGGGCGGCGCTGGTCGCATTGTTGCGCAGATCACTGACTGGACGGGCGGCGAGGGCGCCAAACCTTCGATCGGGGCCTATATCGGCGCGACCGGCCTAGTTACTCTTGCCGCGGACGCGGTCAGCATCGTCGGCCCCAAGGGCGATCAGATCCAGTTTCGTCTCGACACGGTGCTTCGCAACATCCAGTGGAGCTACGTCGATACCATCGAGTGGGTCGATCTGATCTCGTTCGCTGATATCACCGGCCCGCCCGTGGCGACCGAGTGGATCTTCTCGACCGGCATCACCGATGTCGACCCCGGCGCCACCAAGGTTGCCTTCAATCACGCCACGTTTGCCTCGATCAGCTACATCTACATCAACAAGCTGGAGCGCTCGACCCGCGATCTGAGCGCCTGGCTCGTCACGCTGGACGACAGCTCCTCGCTGCCGAACCGCGGCGTCGTTTCATTTCAGGAGACGCTCGATCCGACCAAGTTCGCGATCTTCATGATCACGGGCGACATTGTCACCTCTGGCAACTACTTCAAGATCCCGGTCACGCCGACCTCTGGCGTCATTCCGACCAACGGCAACCGGCTCTCGCTGCAGTTCTTCCGCACCGGCGACAAGGGAATTTCGGGCCTGATCCCGCGCGGCGCCTACAGCGCGCTCACCAGCTATCTGGTCGGCGATGTGACCGACCTCGATGGTTCGTCCTATATCTCGCTGGTGCAGCCCAACCTCGGCAACGCGCCCGCGTTCGAGGCCGACAATGCCTACTGGGCGCTGTTCGCGCGCGGCGTCAACGCGGCGTTCGTCACCGCGATCAACCTAACCCTGACCAATGCCACCGCCCAGGCGACCAATTCGGCCGCCAGCGCCGTCTTGGCGCAGAGCTACGCCATCACGATCAATGCCTTCGCGGCCGGCACCGACAATTCGTCCAAAGCCTGGGCGATCGGCGGCACCGACAACGGTCAGCCGACCGCAGGCGACGCCAAGAGCTGGGCGATCAAGATCAGCGCCAATGTCGACGGCACCGAATTCAGCGCCAAGGAGTATGCAGGCGGCGCGCAAGCGGCCACGGGCGGTTCGGCCAAAAACTGGGCATCGCAGATCGGCGCAGACGTTACCGGCGCGGCAATCAACAGTCGCTCCGCGAAATCATGGGCACAGGAAGCGCTGATCGGCGCGACGCTTGGTGGTTCGGCCCGTGATTGGTCGGTTACGACCAGCGCGGCCGTCGATGGGATCTCGTTCTCGTCCAAGGAATATGCTCAGGGTTCGCAGGGTTTCACCGGCGGCTCTGCCATGAATTGGGCCAGCCAGGTCGGATTCGATGTCACGGGTGCCGCCCTTAATTCTCGCTCGGCAAAATCCTGGGCGCAAGAGAACATTGTCGGCGCGACTCTGGGCGGCTCGGCAAAAGACTGGGCCTCCTATATCGGCGGCGCCGTCAATGGAGTGCTCTACAGCGCCAGGCAATATGCACTCGACGCCGCGGCCTCGCTGGCTACGTCGCTGACGCTTGAAGCCTCGACGGCGACCTCCGCCGGCTCAGCCACGTCGTCGGCGGCCTCGGCGCTTTCCAGCGCCACCACGGCGACTGCTCAAGCGAACATTGCGACCGCAAAGGCGGTTCTGACAGCCGCCGATGCTGTTACCGCCACAGCAAAGGCTACCGATGCCACCGCCTCGGCCGCTCTGGCGCTCACCTACAAGAACGACGCGGCTAGTTCGGCGACTGCAGCTTCGGGATCCAGTTCGGGCGCAGCGACATCCGCCTCTAACGCTGCCGGTTCTGCAACAGCCGCACAGGGCTATGCGGCTATTCTGGCAAGTCCCGACTACGGCTTCTTCGTCGACGCCCCCACCTCTACCCGAGATTATGGATTATTCGTATGAGCATCATCGTAAACCACCGTCGCGGCACCAAGGTTGAAATCGACAGCGTCACGCCGGCGCTCGCCGAACTGGGTATGGAGACGACCCGCAAGAAGCTGCGTTTCGGCGACGGTGTCCAACTGGGCGGCTTTCGCCTGGCTCGAGAAAATTGGCGCGACACCGCGGCGTTCACGCTGGTCGCCAATACCAACAACTGGGCGCCCGCGGCATTCGAGGAGCTGGGTGTTCTCGTCGTCACCGTGGCGTCCGCCTATGACCTGACCGGTCTGACGGGCGGCGCGGTCGGCCGCGACATCGAAATTCGGGTGGACCCGGCCTCCGCCGCCGCTTTGACCATCAAGCATCAGTCGATTTCCTCGACCGCGGCCAATCGCTTCAACAATCCGACCGCGAAGGATATCGTTCTTTCGCCAGGTTACGCCATCGTCGCCTCCTACGACGCCGTCAATTCGCGCTGGCTGACCAAGGCGACCCAGGCCGCAAGCATCGCCGTCATCGCAGCCAGCGTGCAGCAGGATGTCGAACTGCAGGCGGTTCTGAATACGATCGCGGGCCGGCTGCCCAGGGTTATCTCACGCAGCACGCTGGCACCTCCCGGCGCCCCGGTTAACAATGACACCTACATCGTGCCTGCGGGCGCCACCGGCGCGTGGGCCACCCATACCGATAAACTGGCCACCTGGTCAGCCGCAACCGCTGCGTGGGTGCTTACGACGCCCGCAACCGATCAGTATGTGCTCTCCCTCGAAGACCAGCGCCTGTTGCGTTATTCCGCCGGCTGGTTGCTGCCGCGCAACAATTTCTATCTCAGTAACGAGCTTTCGCCGAGCCAGATTGCCGCGGACGCCGTCAACTACAATCCGGCAGGTCTCTACCTGGCGAACGTGGTGCGATTTTCGACCGACCAGGCCGGACGAAAGTTCACGGGTATCGCGGGCGGCGACGCTGGGCAATACAAGGTTTTTCTGAACGCCGGCACCTTTGCCGCGATCTTCAGCACCGAGGATGTCGCCTCGACGGCGGCGAACCGCCTGGCCCTGGGTCTCAACGTCACGGTGCGGGCAGGCGAGAGCATCGTGCTGCGCTACGATGCCAATACCAGTCGCTGGGCCATGATCGGGCGCAGCATGCTGACCTTCAGCGAGTTCCAACAGGAAATCTTCCTTACCGGACTGATCTCGCCGGCGATCGGCGCCGATCAGAACAACTGGACCCCGGCAGGGCTTGCGAACGCGAATACCGTCTACATGGGGCCGACCCTGGCCGTAAACATCACGGGCTTGCTGGCGAGCACCGAGGGGCGCGAGGTGACGCTCTTCAACACCACGGCGTTCAACGTCACCTTCAAGGAACAGTCGGTATCATCGACCGCTGCCAATCGCTTCGCCTTCGGCGGCGATCTCATTCTGCTGCCCAATACCTCCTGCACGCTGCGCTACAACGGCACCATGAGCCGCTGGATTCTCAAAACGGCGCCCTCGACCATCGCGCTTGCGGCCGAGCTGGCTGCGATCAAGGCCGGCTCGGCGGTTGGTGTGTCGGATACCCTGGCAAACGTGCTGACTTCCGCCAATGCAAATGCTGCTGGACTTGCGATTGCGCTTGGCTAACAGTCAGTATTGACTTATTATCGGAAATAACGGAGAAGATGGAATGGCTCTTTCACGATTTACCACCCGCGGTGTCGGCACGGCTCTGACGGCGGTCTGCACGGCTGTTCCGGCGCTGAAAAGCTGGACGGTGATCGGCATGTCGCTGTGCAACACCAACGCCCTGGCGATCTCCGTCGACCTTCTGATCCGCGAGACCGGGCCGCTCGACACCTATGTTCTCAAGACCTTCGTCATTCCGCCCGGCGAGACGTTGTTTCCCTGGGGTGCGCTCGGCAAGGTCGTGCTGCTGACCGCCGACGTGATCTATGCCAAGTCCAGCATCGCTGCGTCCCTCGACATCGTGATGCCCTACTACAACGAGGCCGCGTAATGAGCGCCTTTGCTGGAGCTGGCAACCAGGAGCGCGTGCTCAACGAGCAGTCTATTTCGAGCGCAGGCGACCTGCGTTATCTACGCAAGGCGCTGAATGGCGCCGACGTTGCTGATATGGCGGCGTTCAAGGCGAATCTTGCCATCGAGCGGAAGAATTACATCATCAACGGCGCAATGATGGTGTCGCAACAAAACGGAGCCACCGCGGTAACGACAAGCGGAGCCTATCCGGCTGACCAATGGCAGATGTCGGTTAGTAATGCGGGAACACTCACCGTCGCACAGGTTGCGTCTGTTACCCCCGCAGGTAGCCCAAATCGACTTCGTTTTACGGTCACATCTGCCGACGCGGCTGTTGCCGCAGGTGATCTTGCTGTAATCCAGACCAGAATTGAGGGCTATCGCGCTGTTGATCTTCTGGCGGGAACCGCGAATGCAAAAACCGTCACGCTCGCGTTTGGTGTGAAGGCCCCAGAGGGCACCTATGGTGTTACTTTCTGGAACAATGGCTCAACACGCTCGCGCGTTGAAATCTTCACCATATCCGGAGGCGAAGCGAACACGGATGTTCGGAAGACGATTACGGTCTCTCTGGATACGGCGGGCACTTGGAATACGGAAAATCTCAACGGGCTCGGCCTCTCCATCACGCTGATGGCTGGGGCCACCTACCAGAAGACCGCTGCTTCGTGGTCTACCGGTTGGTGCGCGACGACATCAGCCCAATCTAACTTCATGGGCACCAACGGCAACGTGTTCGAGTTGTTCGACGTGAGCTTAACCGAAGGAAGTATAGCGCCTGCTTTTCAGGTGCCGGGTTACGCGGAGCAACTTTCTCTTTGCTCTCGTTATTTTCAGAATATCTATGGAGCGGCGGATGCGATTGCTTCGGGTGGTTCTGTCACAAGTGCGACGGCGTTGATACATCGAGTGCCGATGCGCGCGATCCCGACTTACACGGTGCTGACCCCGACATTCTCCGTTAACGCATCTGCTTCGGTGCAGCCGGGTAACGCCGACGGGGGCACATTCCAAATTCTTTCCGCCGCAGGGGGCCGGTTCTATTGGTCTGGTCCAGTTAGATGCGATGCGAGGCTCTCCTGATGTCTGCTTATAAACTTATGGGCACTTCAACGGTAATAATCATCCGATGACGGTCGTGATTGGTGCGGCCTACGGCTGGAGCGACGAGCAAATCGACGCTTTCTTTTCGGCTGCGGCCGCCCTATAACGTCAGTCAACACTGACTTGCGAGAAAGAGAACGAATGTCAGGCTTTGTCGGTAACGGACCATCGGGAATGGGGCGCGCTGCGCGCTTCCAATTCGCCGCGACCGCGGCCCAGACGACCTTTAGCGGCGTCGACCAGAACGGGCTGACGCTCGCCTACACGCCTGGCTACGTCGAGGTGATCCTGAACGGCGTCTGGTTGCCGCCCAGCGACTATACCGCGGGCGATGGTTCCTCGATCGTGTTCGGCAGCGGCCTGGCTGCGACCGACGTGGTCTATATCTACGCGCTGTCGGTCTTCAGCGCAGCGGACACGTTCTCGAAGGCGCAGAATGGTGCTGACATCCAGAGTATAAAAGCCTTTCTCGCCAACATTTCCGCCTGGGATCCGGGTGACTGTAAACTAACATTTCGAACCGTTCCGCGAACGGGATGGTTCTTTTGCGACGATGGTTCGATTGGTAATGTTGCGTCGAGCGCCACAACTCGGGCGAATGCCGATACATCGGACTGTTTTGCCGCGCTTTACGATATTTCCGCTCTTGTTGTTCAGGATAGCAACGGAACACCGGTCGCCCGCGGAGTTAGCGCTGTGGCTGACTACGCGGCAAATCGTCGACTTGTTATTCCGAAGATGCTTGGTCGTTCGATCGCGATCGCGGGCGCCGGCTCCGGCATGACCGCCCGGTTGCTTGGAGCGAACGCCGGTGCCGAAACGGAAACGCCGACGATTGCCAAGACAGCATCTCACGATCATCAATCCCCGACCGATCCTGGCGGCGCGTATACCCCTGGCGGCAGCGTCTACGGCGTCGTTTATCCAGGCACCGGCGCCTACCGAACTTCTTTAACCGGCGGAGGTAATCCGTTGAATATTCTTGACCCGTCGATTTATCTTAACATCGCAATGAAACTGTGAGAGGGGAGTCAATGTCTGAAATTCATGTGCATCCGGACGGCCATATTTATGTTCGAACCCCGAGTGGCAATTATGCCGACACGTCGAGCAATTTCGCCACAGATTTCGAGCGACCTATTCCGAACCTTCTGGTCGGCGCCAATGAACGCATCTACACGCAGAATAAGCGTCACGCTTTCATGGGTGACGGTAATATCATCGACGGCGGCCCGATGCCGTGGGTTGAGGGCGACGAAATCATCGCGGATATCGCCACGGCACTTTTGCTACAAGCGCATCGTTGGGCCGATACGGAACAAGCGCTTCTTGATGAGCACGCCGCGGCCAAGATAACTGCACAGACCGCAATTGAGAGTTAGAAAACTGCTGATAAAATCAGTTACGCCGGTGGCAACGGCGCGGCCGGTCATATCGTCGTCGAAGAATTCTACCTTTAAGGATCCAGAATTATGCCAGTTTCAAAAGTTTTCTCTCGCGCCCTGTCCAGTTTGATTGCTTCGCACGCGGGGCGTCTGACGCTTCAGTCGGGCGTTCCGGTGATGGTGACGACGCAGAGCGCTAAAACACGCCTCTATTGGGCGCCCTACCAGGGCAATTTCGGCCCGATCTATAACGGCTCTGAAATGGTTCTTCTTCCTTCGGGGGAGATCTACGCCGACACCACCGACGTAACCAAGTCACCAGCGGTGATCGGCGCCAATAAAGTCAATGATTGGTATCGATGGAACGATAACGGGGTGATTACCCTCAGTCACGGTCCGGACTGGACCAATGATACCACCCGATCGGCGGCCGGCGCGCATGTGGATGTGAATGGCATCACCCTCAACGCCGTCGCTATTACCCCTGGACCTGGCGCTTCACGCGGAACCTGGGTGGGCACCACGCGAAGCAACGCCTCGTCGCAACTGCAGTGGATTCTTGGTTCGACCGCCGCTGGCGGCGGCATGGCAAGTCTGCACGTCTGGAACGCCTACAATAGAGTCCAGATAAATACCTTGGTAGGTGACACCAGTTCCTACACCTATGGCACCAACCTTTGGAGACC
The DNA here is from genome assembly GCA_022843525.1 of Methylocystis sp. Taxonomy (GTDB): domain Bacteria; phylum Pseudomonadota; class Alphaproteobacteria; order Rhizobiales; family Beijerinckiaceae; genus Methylocystis. The sequence goes on from JALHNR010000003.1 coordinate 15,289, forward strand.
TTCGAACAACTCGGCGACCAACCGTGTCAACTGGGTCACCGGGGGGAACGAGGAGGGTATGTTAGCTACTCATTTCGCATCATTAAGACCTGCTGCATTGACTACCGCATGGGCCGAGGTCGGACTTAATCTGGACGCGACGAATGCTAGCGGAATTAACGGGCGCATTCTGAACCCGACCGCTTCAACTTTCGATGGATCAGCCTCACCGACCTTAAGTATTTCTCCCACCAATTTAGGGGCTCATTTCGTCTCAGCGGTGGAGAGTGGTGACGGCGCCACCAGCACCACGTTTTTCGGCTGGCCCAAGCAGGGTCTGACTTTCCAGTTTTACGCCTAAAGGACCATCATGCCTACCATGACCATCAAGCAGGAAGTTGAAGCCACCCCGAAGCTGGTGGCCGAGGCTCTGAAGAAGTTCGCCCTGACGACGGTGTCCATGGAGTTTCCTCACGCCAAGGGGACTCTGGTTACGATCCAGCCCGAAGTTCTCAAGGCGCTGCAGGGCGTCGAGGGTATGCCGGGTCTGGTGCTGATGCGCGGCAAGGGATCGTCGCTCGGAATGGTCGCTATTCACAAGGCCGACGGCGACATCACCGTGACATTTCTCGCTCCCCAACAAGTGGTGGAAGTTTATACGCTACAGGCTTGAGTTTCGTCTTCCACTTGACAGCCTGTCCGGTTATAATGTAAGTCAGTTCTGACTTACCAAAGGTTGTCATGTTCCCAGATTTCATCAAGAAGTTCATGGCTGCAGCCCCAATGATGGTCGGGGTTTGCTCCCTGATCGCTATTCTGGGGACCGCCTACAGCGCCAGCGGCCTGCCGATGCCGGCGACCAAGATCTATGTTGATGAAAAGCTGCTGCCGATCAAGGAATCGCTGACCTCGGTCAAGGTCTTGATCATCAACAATTCGCTCGACCAGCTCGACACCCGCAAGGGTATTCTGCGCGGCGAGAAGCTCGTCATTGAGCAGACCCTGACCGGGCGCCTCGATCTCACCAGCCGATCGGCTTTCAACAGCCGGCTCGGCCAGATCGGCGACGAACTGCTCGCGCTCGAACGCCGCAAGGATGAACTCTCAAAGCGCACCGACGACCTCGAAAAGAGCAAGTAGTGGCCATCACTCGTATTCTACCGAAGGCCCTTCGCGAGGAAGTTGTTCGCGACAACTGGCCGATTCGGCGCCGATGGATGAAGATTTGGGCGATCGGCTTCGCGGCCAATGCTCAATGGATCATCGTCGACACCATCTGGTATGGCGGCAATAATCTCTCGATCCAGATTTTCATCACTCTGGTCGGCGCGCTGACCTCGCTGCTGTTCTTCTACATTTTCGGCGCCGTCTGGGATGACACCTCGAAGCGGCGCGCGCTCGGCGGCTTCCGGCACGAGGAGCCCGACAACGAGGTTGACAGCGAGAACGTGGAAGTCGGCGGGAACAGCCCGTCGGTTCCAGGTGAAGACGAGGCTCCGATCCCCGGAGAGCCGCCCGCGCCTGGGGTTCCCGGCGTCAAGAACAACGCAGGTTAGACCATGATCGGGATTGCCACCATCACCGGCTTCTTCGCCAAGAAGCTCGTTCCCTGGAAGCTGATCGGCGTCGGCCTGGCTGCGCTCGCCATTCTGGCCACCGTCTCCGGCGGGTTTCTCTACATCAACAACCTCCAGAATAACCTGGTCGAGAGCCAGAGGGAACTGGCAACGCAGCGGCTCAAGACCGAGTTCGAAAAGGCCCGCGCCGCCGCAATCGTGTTCGACCACGACACTCAGGTCGAGCGGCTGCAGAAGCTCGAAGGCCAGAAAATGGACATCGAGAATGAGGCCGCGGCACTCCGCAAGACCATCGAAGATATCAATCTGGAAGAGGATCTGAACAGTGAAGACCATGTCAAGGCGGACGCTGCCATTGCTCGGCTTAATGCTCGCAACACTGAGCTTAATCGGATGCAATCACACGAATCCGGACACCGTGAAGTTCGTCCCGGAAAAGCTGCGGGAACTAAAGCCGGCAAAGCCCCCGCCGCTTCGGCTTTCAAACGCGCAATACAAGCGCTGCGGAAAGATGGCGTGCATCAGCCCGATTGACGCGACGCGCGAGCTTCAGAATAAGGCGGAAGTCTATCGTTGGATGAAGGGCATGAACGCCCTGGTCTGCTACTACGAGGTTCGGGAGGGGCAGGAAGTCTGTGTTTCCGGAGCCTCACCCTCGCAATAGATACAACTTCTGATAGATTATATAATAGTGACAGCGAGGACCCGGAAGTGTTGATTTCCGGGATCGGTCTGCGCTATTGTATAAGTCAGTATTGACTTACACTTGAGGCATCATGACACTTCCGGTCGAGCTAAAGCGCTTCGTGAATGCCTACAATAATCACAAAAAGTATCCGACGCTGGCGGATTTGGCGGCAAGTCTCGGTCTCTCCTTTCAGACCGTGCGCAACAAGAGCTCCGTCTACCGGGCGCGCACCAAGATCGACGACAGCCTGCCGAAGCTGAAAGACCGCAGCTCCGTCATGGTTAAGGCCAAGGAGGAAAAGAAGACCCCCGAGGAACACGCCCACGCCCGCGCCGTCGATCTCTCGCTTCAGATTACCGCCCTGGTGCAGGGCTCCAAATGGCCGCTGGTCAATCCTGACTGCATTCAGGTCGAGAGCTTCCTGATCAAGAGCTGGAGTAATTCCAGCTTCGGCTACGTCTTCCGGGAGAGCCGGCCTCGCACCTGGCTCAATTCGACGCCGCTGGCGCACCCGATCAAGAATGCCCGCGGTCGCAAATTCATCTTCTCCGGCGCGCAGAACGATACCGAGGTTCACGAGGGTTTCTGGTCCAACCTGGTCGCCTACGCCAAGAACATCGGCGCCGAGATCATCGTCGGCCCCGGCACCTACGAGACCCAGTGGTGGAGCGAGCATAATCCGGATTCGCGCTCCTACGACAAGGTCCTGAAAGACCACCTCTGCTTCGGACAACTGGAGATCGGCGAGAACTTCATGTTCTGCGGCCAGATGAACATCATCCCCACAGCGTCCAGTCCCATATCAGATCTGATCTCGAACAGCCGCGGCCGCTGGGCCGTCTATCCCCACGCCAAGCGCCAGCTGCGCTCGGTGCCCTCGACCGATCCGGATCTGCAGGCGTCGCAGGTGATGTCGACCGGCCTGGTCACCAAGCCCAAGGTCATTCCCCGTAAGGCCGGCATCAAGAGCCTGTTTCATCATGTGCTCGGTGCCGTCGTCGTCGAATTCGACAAGGATGGCGATCTATTCTGCCGACACATTTCAGCCAGCAAGGAAGGCGCTTTCTATGACCTCGATGCTTACGTCTCTGGTGGTCAGGTGGTGCGTGGAAAGCATCGAGCCAAGGCTCTCACCACCCCTGACAGTCACCGTGCAAAAATGGGTCCCACCAACGCCCGCGCCATCTGGGGCTGGGATCCGATAACCGGCAAGCAGGCCCGCGACGTCTTGCCGGCCTGGAAGGACCGCAAGAGCCTGGTCGACGTGCTCGACCCCGAGTTCATGACCTACCACGACTTCTTCGACAACGAGGATCGGAATCACCATCACGCCAAGGATCCGATGCACAATTACGAGCAGGCGTTCCGCGGCAAGGGCAGGGTGGTCGACGAGGTCGGGCAGGGGCTCGACTTTCTGATCCAGACCAAGCGCACGGGAACCAGTTCGGTCGTCATCGAGGCCAACCATGACATCGCCCTAAACCGCTACATCAGCGAGGGCCGATTTCGGATGGACGGCATCAACGCGCGGCTGGGCAACCAGCTCGAAGCCGACATGCTCGATCGTCACGAGACCATCGCTCGCTGCCGCGACGCCTACGCCAAGACGCCGAACTGGAGCCTGCTGGAGACCGTCGGGCGCCGCATGCGCGGCTCGGCCATGGACGGCATCACCTGGGCCTATGACGGCAAATCCTTCAAGATTGACGGTATCGAGCATGGCCACCACGGCTTCCGCGGCTCGAACGGCGCCAAGGGTTCCGTGGCCGGCTTCGCCAGGCTCGGCATCAAGATGACGATCGGCGACAAGCACTCGCCGGCGATCGAGGACGGCGTCTATGTCGCCGGCGTGCTGGATCTCAACCACGGCTACAACAAAGGCCCGTCGGGCTGGGCGGTCGCAGCGGTGGTGCAATACCCTGATGGCAAAAGAGCGATCATCACCCTGCAAAATGGAAAATTTAGGGGCTAGAATATCAGTCAGTTTTGACTATACTAGATCAACCCAAGGAGAGACCCGATGACCATCGTAACTGCCCCCGATCCGACTGTCGGCCCGCGCGTGCTGACGGGCGATCCGGACCAGAATGTCACTGTCTCGGGGTTGGCTGGCGTCAAGGCTAGTGTCGTGGCCGGCGCCATCAGCGAGACGGTTTGGACCGACAATACGAACGCTTATTTCGTCCGGACCAACAAGAGCGGTGTCATTTCGTGGGTCAACATGGCCGGTGTCGTTGGTGTCGCTCCTGGCGTCGGCGCTCGTCCGATAGGCGCTACCGTCGTCGCCTAAACGGGAGTCTTCTATGACCACGATCGCCTACAAAGACGGCGTGATGGCTTCCGACAGCTGCATCACCGGCAAGGGTATTCAGGAGGCCTCGATCGCCAAGATCCTGCGCACCAGTGCCGGCGCCATCATTGGCTGGTCGGGCGACGCCGACAACCGCGCGGTGCTCGCGCTGCTCGACAAGGTCAAGACATCCAGGAACCTGCCGACCAAGCAGGAGATCATGGCCTGTGTCACTGATTTCTCCCTGATCATGGCCTTCAGGCCCAACGATGTCTGGTTCGTCGAGTGCGACGAGGAAGAAAACGGGCGCTTCTCGGCCTCCATCTGCCCGGCCAATCTCAGCTACGCCGCGACCGGCTCCGGCGCGCACCTTGTCTATGGCGCGATGGCCGCGGGTAAATCAGCCCGTGACGCGGTCGTGATCGCCTGCAAATTCGACAGCTACTCCAAGCTCCCAGTTCACTCGATGTCGTTCGAGCCAAAGAAACCACCCAAGCCAAAGTAAGTCCTACCTGGAGTTCCTGCCATGCCCCGCCCCGATCGCTCGAAAGCTCGTCAAGATAGAAAGTCCGTCAGGGGTAAGGATCATGGGTCTCTTCTGGCTTTGGTGCGTGATGAAGTTCGACGCAAGCCTGTCCGAGCCGCCCGAGCGCCTCTCGTGGCCCTTACGGATACTCAGCGTCATTATGGCGCCGCGATACGAGCAAGTCGGGTCATTCTCGGCATCGGACCCGCTGGAACCGGGAAAACCTGGTATGCCGCAGCTCTAGCGGCCGAAGCGCTCGCGGCCGGCGAAATCGAGAAGATCATCGTCACCCGTCCCGCGATCGAGGCCGGCGAGAGCCTGGGCTTCCTGCCCGGCGATGTCGAGGAGAAGTATGCGCCCTATTTCCGGCCCGTGCGCGAGGCGCTGGAGGAGCGCCTGGGCTCCGGGCAGGTCGAATACATGATCAAGGCCGGGGTCATCGAGGCCCGCCCGCTGGCCTACCTGCGCGGCTCCACGCTGAAGGATTGCTGGGTGCTCGCCGACGAAATGCAAAACACCACGCCGGCGCAGATGAAGATGTTCCTGACCCGCATTGGAGAGCGCTCGACGTTCATCATCAACGGCGACATCGGACAAAAGGACATCGGGGGCAAGTCCGGGCTCGAAGATGCGGCGAATAGGCTGGCTAATCTCCGCATGGTCAGTGTCATCAGGTTCACCGCGGCCGACATCGTGCGGGATCCGATGTGTCAGGCGATCGCAGAGGCATACGAAACCGAGAGCAACCCGACGAGTGAGCGCTATATTGAGAGCAACGTGATGCTACTTTCGGCATCCAAGCAATCTTGAAGGCGTGATGAATACGATTTTTGGAATGGATACGAGCCGTGACGAAGCGGCTCGTATTATGAACCGCTGGATTCGCACCGACTGGCTCGCGGTCGAGGCGCCCTTATACCGCGGCAAGTGGTTCGATTATCGGTTCCTGAACCCGGTCCAGGCGACCTATCTCTACGCCAGCGAATACGTCATCGCCTACCGCAACGCATTTCGAACCAACATGGACTCCGAGCGGGCGCAGTTCATCAAGCCCCTCGACATCGAGCGACTTTTCCTCGAGCCGGCGCCGCCGACGCGCTTCGCTGACGAGATCGAGGAGAAGTGGGAAAAGCGCCTGAAGGAGCATATCCGCAAGATTAAGGCGCACAAGCTGCGCACCTCCGGGATCTGGCGCGGCCGACAGATCGCCGACGCGATGGGTATGCCCTACAAGGTCTATCTGGAGCTCGCGTTTCACTGGGCGCTGCGATACTGGCAGCAATCCAACCTGCCGCGACCCCAGCAACTCTATTCCGACATGATCGTGGATCGCGCGACGATCGACTGGGAAGCCCGACAGAAAACCGAGTTCTTCTATTCGTCGCTGCCGCAATACGCCAATGCGGCCTACGAGGACGCGATCGAGTTCATCAACGGCGACGAGAAGCTCGAAGGCACCATTCTGCAGAGCCAGAACGCGCACCACGAATGGTTGCTGGAACAGTGCAAGGAGCGCAGTAACGGTCACGCGCTGCTGGCACAGATGGTGTTCCACGACCGCATTCTACCCCTCGACAAGGTCAAGGGGCGGCTCGACGATCACGGGTTCGAACATTTCATGTCGTTTGCCGAGAGCAATCCTGTCATCGCTCGCTATAACTAAGACATCAGCACAACGCGAAAAGAGTAACGAAAATGGTTGCAGACAGCTTCATCACGCGCCCGCCGCACTCGGCACGCCCGTCGTTCAAGCGCGAGCAGTCCGGAGCGCGCAAGCCTTTCAAGCCGAAGCCCTGGTCGCATCAGCGCGACCTCGAAGCTCTGAAGGGTAAGAAGATCACGTTTCTGATTGCCAGTAGCGTTGAATGGCAGACCGGCGTTCTTGTCGAGGCTGATCAGTTCACCCTGAAGATCGCGGTCGAATCGATCTTTATGAACGGACAACAGTCATTGCTGACTTACTTTAAGTCGCAGTTTACCGCCTACGCAGCCGCCTGATGTCGAACGTCGAGGAAAAGGATCCGCAGGTAGCCGCCGCGCCGGCCGCGAAGGCTGAGCCTGCGGAGAAGCCGGAAGGCGGCTTCGAGTTCGACGAGAAGTTCCAGCGCAAGATCGCGGCGCTCGCGGTCCGCGACACCGTGTTCGTGCAGCGCACCGAGGGCCTGGTGATACCGGAATACTTCGAACACGCGGCCGATCGCGCCATGATCGCGGTGGTTCAGGACTTCTACAAGAAATACAAGAAGGCACCGGATCCCTCGTCGCTCGCGCAAGCCCTCAAGCTCGCCCGCGACGACAAGAAGATCCGCCCTGAACTGTGGCCCGATATCAGGGATCGCCTGGGCAAGCTGCTCTCGGTCTCGCTTGCCGATCGCGATTTTGTCATCGACCAGGTCGCCGCGTTCGCCCGCAACACGGCGATGCAGAACGCCATCATGGCCTCGATCCCGCTGATCGACAAAGGCGACTACGCCAAAATCGAGCAGCTGATCAAGGCCGCGGTCATGGTTGGCGCCGCCGACGATGACAACGAATACGACTACGCCGCCGAGATCGCCAACCGAACCGATCACCGTGTCGCGCTGCTGACCGGCACCATCAAGCCCGATGGCATCAGCACCGGCTTCGCGGATATGGACAAGCACATGTATCACGGCGGCTGGGGCCGCAAGGAACTGTCGGCGATCATGGGTCGCGCGAAGTTCGGCAAGTCGATGGCGCTGGGTGACTTCGGCAAGAACGCCTATATGCTCGGCTACAAGGTTCTGATCGTCTCGCTTGAGGTCTCGGAACGCATCTACGCCGACCGCATCGACGCCAACATTGCCGAGACGGCGATGCAGGTGCTCAAGCAGAATGCCTTCGCGATCAAGGCCAAGATCGAGGCTGCCGAACAGAAAGCAAACGGCGTCGGCGGCGTTCTCAAGTTGCACGCCTTTGCGTCAGGCACCTACAAGCCCTCGCAGCTGCGCCGCCTGATCGAGCGCTATCGCACTCGCGGCATCATCTTTGACCTGCTCGTGGTCGATTACGCCGATATCATGTGTCCGGAGCGGGTCACGGATTCGGTCACCGAGAATTCCAAGAGCGTGTGGCTCGACCTGCGCGCGATCGCCTTCGAGCAGAATGCAGCCGTTCTGACGGCCACACAGACCAACCGGGACGGCGCCAAAGCGGCCACAGCCAAGGCCACCGACGTCGCCGAGGACTACAACAAGGTCCGGATCGCCGATCTGCTGCTGTCGGGCAACGCGACCGAGGCCGAAATCTCGGCCGGCGAGGCCAGGCTCCACTTCGCGGCCAGCCGTAACCAGGCCGAGGTCACACTGCGGATCGCCCAGAAGCGCGACCAGATGAAGTTCTTCACCAAAGTTCTGGGTGTCTCATGACGATGGCCGGTCGGGTCGACAAGGACGAACTGACCGAACAGCTGGATCTGGAATACTGGTTCGATCGGGAAAGTCTCGCGCACAAGGTCTCGCGCGGGGCATCCGGCATGCAGATCAACGCCAAGGACTGCCCGAAGTGCGGCGACGCCCGCTGGCGCGTCTATCTCAACGCCGATACGGGTCTCGGCAACTGCTTCGTCTGCAACGAGGGCTTCAACAAGCTCAAATTCATTCACATGGCGCTGGGTCACGATCCGGACGATCGCAAGTCCTGGCGCCTGACCTTCGACCACGCCAAGGAATGCCTGGTCGAGCAGGGCTGGCGCCCCAAGCAGCGCGTCGAGGTCGCCGTCGAATATGAAACGGCGACGCTTCCCGACTCGATGGAACTACCCACCAAGGACGGCCGCAATCTGAAATATCTGGAGGATCGCGGCATCATCGGCGAGCTCGCCAAGTTCTTTCATCTGCGGTTCTGCATTAGCGGCAAATGGTGGTTCACCAACGAGGAGGGCGGCCGCGGCTTCCAGAAATTCGACCAGCGCGTCATCATCCCGATCTACGACCTCGACGGCACCTTCAAGACGTTCCAGGGCCGCGATATCACCGGACTTGTTCTCGACAAGAAATACCTGTTCCCAAAAGGATTACCAGGAACCGGTCGATATCTCCTAAACGGTCAATCTGTGCAGCGGGCACGGCGCGCCGTGATGGGCGAGGGCGGCTTCGACGTGTTCGCCTTGAAGCTGGCAATGGACGGCGAGGTGGCGCTGCGCGACGTGGTGCCGATCGGCTCCTTCGGCAAGCATCTGTCGTTTGGCTCCGCCGGCGGCGACGACCAGCTGTCCCGATTCCGAACCCTCAAGAAACAGGGTCTGGAGGAGGTCACGATCATGTGGGACGGCGAATGGAAGGCGCTGCTCGCGGCCTGCGAGGCAGCCAAACTCCTGCGCCAGGTCGATCTGGTCGCCAAGATCGCGCTGCTGCCGGCCGGCCGCGACCCCAACGAGGTCACCGCGGACGTCGTGCGGCGCGCCTTCTGGGAGGCGGTTCCCTACAGCCAGTCCCAACATATCAAGTGGATGCTGAAAGACCCCTTCAAATCCTGACAAAATGGCAGTCAGTTTTGACTGTCAACCCGTGATAAACTCGCTATATTCAACTCACAGAGCGCAGCACAGCGCAGCAACACAGAGGACGAAGTCATCATGTTCCCGATGACCATCATGAAGCGGTCGGGCCGCGCCCAGTCGTCGTCAGGCGGCAAAGACTATCACCTCGTCCTGATCGAGAACGCCGATCTCAAGGCGATTTTCATCCAGCGCTGGGGCAAGGCTCGCCAGTGGGGCAACGGCTGGAAGCTGGAAGAACACCCTAACGCCAATGCCGCGCGCTCGGCTTGGACGGCCAAGGTCAAACAGAAATTCAACGGCGAATACACCGAAGAGATCACCAGCAAGACGAAAATCGTCAACGACCTAGCCGAGCTTCGCAAGGAGCTGGGGCTGCAATACGTCGCCAAGATCGGCAAGGCGCTTCAGTTTCTGATCCCCGGTCTCGACGTGTCCGATCTGAAGGAGCCCGAGATCGATACTGAGTGGATCGAACAAAAGGACGGCACCGTGCGCAAGAGGGAGCGTGACCGAAAGCTGGTCGAGCTCCCGCCGGAGCCGGTCGAAGATCGCGCGCAATCCAACACACAATGGGGAATCTGGGGATGACATTTCCGATCAAGACTTACGATCCGGCCAATCAGTTTCAGTTCGTCTGCCCAGTCTTCAAGGCGACGACCAAGATCGCGTCGTGCCTGACGCTGCGTGATCTCGTATGGCGCGGCGAACACCCCGAGCAGCGCAAGGGTTGTCAGTGCGCGATGGAGAGCGGCAAGTGCCCGATCCCGGTCATCGTCACAAAAATCACCCGCTTGAGGAATGATCCGTATCATTCGGACGCGCCAAAGGTCGGCGCTCTGGAGTTCGACATTCTCGACGCGATTGCGCCGGTTCTGACGTCCGATCGTGCGATGCAGAGACACGGTGTCTCCGCCGGGGAGGAGAAGCTATTGATAAAAGCCAACGAAGATGCTCGCAACGGCGTCCGCATCATCACCAAGCCGCCCCGCCGCATCGAGCGTGTGGTGGATATGGAGGATGTCAAGGCCCCCGCGGCCGCGCTGCCGGCGCCGACCGACGCATCCGAACTCGTGCGTGCCGCCCAGTCGGGCGACATGGCAGCGGCAATCAACGCGGAGGTCGGCTCGTGAACCTGGAACAAATTCGCCAGGCGCCCTGGACGCGCTGCGATACGCCCGCGGTCGAGGCCGACGACCACGAAGCGATGACGGAGATCAGCGCACCCTGGGTCACGATGGGTGATAGCCCGCCGCGAGTTCTGTCCGCGGTCGATATCTGCGGCGACGTCTATGTGGTCGCGCGATGCCCAAGAACCGATGCGGTTACAGATTGTTGGAAAGTTCAACTAGAGGAGAATGCACTATGATTTCTGAACCAATTTTCAAGCGCGATACCAGCGGCAAGATCCGCACCTGGCAATACGAGGTCGAGGGCTTCAAATACCGCACGATCGCCGGAATCAAGGATGGCAATCTCGTCACCACTGGATGGACCAATTGCGTCGGCAAGAACGCCGGCAAGGCGAACGCCACGACCGACGAGGAACAGGCGATCTCTGAAGCCGCGGCCGACGAGGGCAAGAAGCTCAAGCGCGAGTATCGCCTCACGATCGCCGAGCTCGATGCGGTTCCGGTCGGCCCGATGCTCGCCGCCGGCTACGACAAGCTCAAGAAGCCGGTCACGTTCCCGGTTTACTCGCAGCCGAAGCTCGACGGCATCCGGGCTATCATCAATCGGCACGGCGCGTTCAGTCGGGAACTGCAGCCACATTACAACTGCGACCACATTCTCGAAGCTCTGGCGCCGGCGTTTGACGCCTATCCGGACATCAGTTTCGACGGCGAGTTCTACAACCACGATCTGAAGGAGGACTTCAACACGATCGTTTCCGTCGTGCGCAAGCAGAAGCCCTCCGAGGAACAGCGCGCCGAGGCCGCGAAGCTGATCCAGTATCACATCTACGATCTGCCGAGTGACAACGAATTTGGCCGACGCAGCTTCGATCTGAAGGCGATCAACACCCTGCTCAAGATCGGCGCGACCGGCGCCATCGTCATCGTGTCGACCGAGAAGGTCATCACTCAGCTGCGCCTGGACGAACTGAACGGCGAATACGTCTCCGCCGGTTACGAAGGTCAGATGGTGCGACTCAATCTGCCCTACGAGTTCGACACCCGCTCCAAGTCGCTGCTCAAGCGCAAGGAGTTCATCACCGAGGAGTTCCCGGTCCTGCGAATCGAGGAGGGTCTCGGCAACTGGGCCGGCTACGCCAAGCGCATCGTGCTGAACGTCGAGGGTAACGAGGTCGGCGCCGGCATGCGCGGCAATCAGGACTTCGCCAAGAAGCTGCTCGGCCGCACCGACATTGTGTCGTCAACGATCCGGCACTTCGGCCGCACGCCCGACGGCTCGCTGCGCTTCCCGGTCGCGATCGACTTTCAGACCGCCGCGGGGAGGGTGGATTGATGTCGGCTTTCAGCGAGGCGCTCGCGGCCGAAGCCGGCATGGGCGGAGTGGATGAAACCGGCGACATCGTCTTCGCCGCCGGAGCATTTGAGCGGCTGTTTGCCGCGGCCAACAAGGTAAACATCTACACCAAGTCGGTTGCGATCGAACTGCTCGAAGCCAAGATCGCCGACCTGGAGCACCACAATCACACGCTCCTGGTCCACAACAACGAGCTCCTGGCCCGCGCCAGGGCGGCCGAGGCCCTGGTCAAGTCCTTCGGCAACAGCGGCGCGTTTCAATAATCTGCGGTTGCGCAACATTCAGTATTGACTGAGGTCTCTTGCGCAACTATGTTACCCCGACCACTGGGTTAAGTGGACCTACCTCCTATGTTGTGTTGTGCAAGGGCGGGTCTCCGGATCCGCCCTTTTTTTCTTCACGCTGGCATGATACAGTCATTGCTGACTTTAACGCGGGATGGCGCAGTCCGGTAGCGCGCCTGGCTCATAACCAGGAGGCCAAGGGTTCAAATCCCTTTCCCGCAACCAAATTCGAGCCAGATCGAAGGCGATCTGGAGCTGCAATTTCGCGGATGGGGCAAGATGCCCGCGAACTCGTGCGAATCTACGCGGCGCGCTGGAAGCAACAATGGCGGCGCGGTCGGGAGTCATGACCCTTCTGCTCCGTTCGCCAAGTAGACGGTTCAATCCCGTCTCGCCGCTCCAATTTCTCGAGGATCTGATGAAATACGCTCTCTATTCCTTTCTCGCCCTCGTCGCGACGCTGGTGATTCTGAACAATACCGGCCTGCTCAGGGCGCTGGTGGGGCTCGCTTCCTGATCAGCGCCATCAGTTCGTGCCGGACGTTCGACCGGCCCTCGACGAACATACGAACCATCGCCCGCAGGTAACCGCCCGGATTACGAATCTTGGGCGTCGGCGAGGCCGCATCGTCGTTGTAGAGCTGGAACACCAGGCAGACCGTGGCCGCGGCATTGATCGGCCCCAGCGCCTGAACCGCCTCGTCCCAGACCGTGCCGTGGGCGCCGAGCGAGGATCGCAGATAACGGCCGGCGGCGACCAGATCGACCTCGGTTTGCGGCGTCTCAATGAAGTCCGAAAGAGAAGGACATGCTTCGACCACCAGCTCCACAGGCGCGTTGCTGGCGATCGGAGAACGATCTTCCACGCAGCCAGCTTCCTGGGAAGCCTCTTGTTCCAAGGTTCCGTCTAATAAGGTAGGGGGCTTTGATTCAATGAGCGGGCACAATTTGCCGCCAGAGGCGGCTTGATAGAAGGCTTCCTCGACTTCACCCCGCAGCGATCGCCACCTATCCACAATAGGCTCCAGTGTATACATCGGAGTTGACAGGCTGCGGCGCGGGGTCCGCGCCTGCAATTCCTCGAGCTGGCTATGCAAAAAAGTAACAGCGTTTTCTGACAAGCGCGCGAGGGCGCCTAGGGCCTCGTCGATTGCCCGACGACAGATTGTCACCTCGTCAAACAAACGCGCCCTGACCTCGCTCTGTTGATCCTGCGCGCGCACCAGCTCAACCCACTCACCGCGGCGCGCGTAGACCGGGGTCAGATCGAAACCGAACACGTCGATCACGCTGCCGACGCGGTTCTTGATGGCGAAACGCTTGCCGTTGGCCGAGTCCTTTGGGGTGATCAGGGTCAGATCCACCAGCCCGCGGATCCCATAGCGCACCGCGCGCTCGGACAGCCCCGTGCGCCGGCACAGATACTCGTTCGAGGGCCACACCAAGATGCGTTCGCCGATCATTTTCTCGCCCCAGCACCCGATCAGCTCGCCGAGCACCAGGCGCAGGGAAGGGCGCATCAGCAGCGCCTTCATGGCGTCGCGCCCGGCCGCGGCCAGCTCCTTGCGTGTGACCTGTCGCTCGCCCTCGATAGCGTGTTGTCGTCCCGCCAGGGCGGCAGCCGTCGCCGGCCGGCCCCCAGATGAAGCCAGTCTCATGATCTTCCCCAATTTTGGGCAAGCCTTCGGCGGTCACCGAATCGGTGTTGCTTGACACTGAATGTTGGGAAGGGCATAAGAGGCTGTGTTTAGGGCCTCTTTGAACCATTCCCGGTTCGTTGATCTCCGAAAAGCCTCACCGGGTTCCCGCCCAGTGGGGCTTTTTGCTGCCTAAGTGTCTGATTTTGCCGTGAATTCCTTTTCCAAGGCTGATGTGATAGCCACGCGACGCGACGGATACTTCCCTTCGGACACAAGCTGCTCGATCACCCGACGAACTGATTCGGGGATCCACACGTTGGTTTCGACCAGACCACGCTCTCGCCTGGTCTTGCGGAACCGTTGAACGCGCACGCGGCTCTGAATGTCGGTCATGGGCCTCTCGACTCGTTACGTTCCGAGTAATGGCCGATTCTAGGTGATTTGCATAGGGCGGGTCCCGCGCGACCGTGAAAACAGTCAGAATTGAGCGGCGTTCCCGAATCGCATAACCTTCATTATGGAATGTTTTGCCCGTAACCCAATGATATAAAAGGGATTTCGCCTATATGGCATAGGAACGTAACATATTCTGGTTGACAGTCAAATAAATTAGGAACAGATTTCGACTGTCAGAATTTACTTATTTCACAGGCAGCAGCGTATCCCATGCGAAACCCGCTGATCGCGAGCTATATTCGAACTGTTAGAGAAAAAAAGTTTGGACGAAACTCGGTGCGGCCGAGCAAACGCGACTATTGAGGATCGCAACAACACAAAAGGGTTTTTTGAAAATGCTATCGGTAGAGGGCGCCAAAATGTCGAAGTCACCTGGTCGTGGAAGTGTCAACTTTGCGGAAGGCATCAAGATCCACGAGTTTATCTCCAAGCAAATCGACAACCAGAAGTCGATGGGCAAGACCCAGAAGGATATCGCGAAGGAGTTGGGCTACGACAAGCCGAACATGATCGCCATGATGAAGTCCGGCGACGTGAAATTGCCCCTCGACAAGGTGCCGGCGCTCGCCAAGGCGCTCGGCGTCGAGCCGGCGTTCCTGTTTCGCCTGGCGATGAACCAGTATTGGCCCGAGACGGCCGACGCGATCGCCCAGGTGTTCGGCACGGTTTTGACCCCCAACGAGGTCAAAATCGTGGAGAGAATTCGTGAGTTCTCCAAGAACAGCGACCCGGTGCTGAACCGCGAAGCTGAAACTCACCTGCGCGCGGCCTTCAAGAAATAGGGCTGCCTAAACTAATAAGCGGCCTCTTGCGGGGCCGCTTATTATATGCCATCCGTCCTAAGTCAAAACTGACTTATGTTTCCGAGCCGACTGCTCCGGCATTTCAAAAAAAGGTTCCCTTTATGTCGTCATCGAAAATCATCGAAGTCACCCTCGAACGTGCCTACGAACTAGCCGGCCAGCTCTACGGAAAGACCGCACACCAGACGTCTGCAATTCAGGTGTTCAGCGGCAACCATCCCGATCTCGGTGATGTCCATATTGTAATTCCTCCTCTGGGCGACGCCGTCATTCTTCCCGCGTTGCTGCCAGTAGTAATCCAGAATTTTTCGCTGTAGCGTCTATTTACAGTCAATTCTGACTTAGAGAGAACAACGCGCAACATGAACAAGGTTCAGATCCTACGCGAGGTCATCAAGAAGCTGGTGCCGATGATCGCCAGCCGTGACATTCGGGTTACCCAGGTTGGAGCTCAAGCCTTTGTTCAGACCGATACGCGCACACTAAAGCCGGTGCGGGTCAATATCCCGCACCTTCCCGACGACGCCGACGACAGTCTGGTGTTCGCGATCCAGGGCTTTATCGACCACGAGCTCGGTCACGTCCTCGACACCGACTGGTCGGTGGTCGTGACCGCGAAGCCGAAGGGCCGCGCCCTCGCCGCTAAGCGCAAGATGCCCCCCGAATTCGCCGCACAGCGGATGCATGACCTGGGCAACCTCGTCGAAGATCCGTATGTCGAGCGCAAGATGTCCGAGCGCTTCAAGGGCGCCGCCTACAATGTGGACAAGCTCCACGATATCTTCATCGCGCGGATCTCGAAGCCCGCGATCGACGCCGCCAAGACCCCCGAGGACCGTTTCGGCTGCATCATCGTGCCGCTGGTGCGCGCCTGGGCCGGTCAGGAGAAGTTTCGAGCCTTCATCGACGACAACGGCTACATGAACGACCCGTTGGTCGAGGCGTTCGATCGCCTGGTGCCGGCGAAGCTCAAGGCTGATCTGAAAAAGACCCGCAGCACCAGCGATTGCATGGCGATCGCCGAGCAGCTGTTCGACATCATCCATCCGGAGCCGCCCCCGCCCCCGCCGGCGCCCCCGAAGCCGTCAGTCCCGCCCCCGCCGGCGCCGCCCGAGAAGGGCGGCGACGAAAAGGACCAGGAGAAGTCCGACGAGCAGGCAGACAGCGAGAAGGGCGAGCCGAGCGACGGCGAAGGCAACAACCAGGACAAGCCCGAGGACGAGGACGACAAGGGTTCCGACGGCGAGCAGTCGGTCGACCATGAGAAGGATGACGATGGCAAGGAAAGCGAAAAAGCCGAGGAAGGCGAGAAGCCCGAAGGTGACGAATCTGATGCCGAGAATGAGCCCGGCGATGGTGATCAGGGCGATGGATCTGCTGCTGGCGAGGATGACAAAGCCGACGAAGGGTCCGAGGGCAAGAAACATGACGCCGCCGATGACGATAACGGCGATCAAGACGACGAATCTGAAGACAAAGACGACGCCGAAGGTGAAGCCGGCGATGACGGTGACGCCGATGATGATGCGGACGCAGACGGAAGTGCTGGCGATAGCGACGAAAAGTCCGAGGACGAGACTGACGAGAACCAGAATGGTTCAAGCTCTGAGAAGGACGATGACGATGCTGGTGAAGATGGCGAACAGGGCGAGCCCGAAGCCGGCACGAACGACGCGGACGGAGGCTCTGAGAGCGACGAGGGCGATCAGGACGACGCCGACGGCAAGGATTCGGTAGAAGGCGAGAGCAAGGGCGAGCAAAAAGAAGGCGACGACGCCGAGGGCGCGAAAGAGGCTCAGGGCGGCGGCAAGACCCAGGATACGCCCGTCGAGGACGACGACGACGCCGAGGCGACCAAAAACGATCACGAGGAAGCGCCCGAATCCAACCCCTTCATGGGCACGACCCTCGACAAGATCGGCGACGATCTTGCGAAAGGTATTCAGTTCATCATCACCAATGAAGCCACGCGCGACATTCGGGATGCCGACTACCGCGTCTACACGACCGACTGGGACGTCTGCGAGAAGTTCCCGGTGCCGAAGATCGACCCTAACGCGACGCCGGCGCCGGTCGGCCGCGGCCGCCGCCGAAACCATTACGGTCAGTCCCCCCTCGACGTGCCCAAGCTGGTCGAAAAGCTCGAGGAATTGACCAGCAAGATGGTCGCCCCGATGCAAAAGGACATCGAGCGCATGATGGCTGCGCGCAGCCAGGTCGTGAAGGTTCCGGGCTATCGCTCGGGTCGCCTGCACTCCGGATCGCTGCATCGTCTCCGGGTCGGCGACGATCGCGTGTTCCGCCGCATCGAGGTCAACAAGTCGCTGGAGACGGCCGTCACGCTCCTGATCGACAATTCGGGATCAATGAGCGGCGCGAAGATGAAAACCGCGATGGCCGCAGGCTTCGCCCTGTCGTCGACGCTGGAGCGCGTCAAGATCAAGCACGAGGTTATGGGCTTCACCACGATGCAGCCGCGGGACAACCCGAACTGGATGCAGGAGCAGGAAGCTGAGGAGCAGCGCATCGGCATGCACTTCTCGCGCATGGGCGCCCTCTACCACCCGCTTTACAAGGGCTTCGACGAGCGCCTGTCGCCCGCGGTCAAGCAGCGCTTCGCCTGCGCCCCCGAGACCTGCCCAATGGGCGGCAACACCGACGGCGAGAGCATCCGCTTCGCAGCCAACAGGCTCGCGATCCGAACCGAGCCGCGCAAGGTGATGATTGTGCTGTCCGACGGCAACCCCGCGGCGATGAGCCATCACACCGGCGAAATCTACGCGGACGTGCATCGCGCGGTGAAGGAATGCGACAAGAAGGGGATCGAAATCGTCGGTCTCGGCATCATGGACAGCGCGGTTCGCACCTTCTATCCGAAGTGCGCCGTGCTCAACGACCTGTCGGAACTGCCGAAAGCAGTGATGGGCGAACTCAAGAGGGTATTGGCAGCATGAGCTTGAATTGGAGAAGAGATCAGCGGCCCAAGCGCTATGGTTGGGCGCCTGGCTCCTATATGGGCAGCTGTGGCGGCGAGGGCTGTCGGAGCAAGTCGGTCGAGGACAAGGTGTTCATCGGCGACAAGCGGGCGACCATGTGCGCAGACTGCGCCTACGCCCTGCCCTGGCCTCCGGCGCAGTCTGCTCCGCGGGTCCCACAAACCGACACCGCGCGCGCGATCGAGGCTTTCGATCGGCTCAAAATGCTCGAAGCCTCGATCGCCGAGGCCATCGAGCTCCTGGCGAGCTACATGACGGACGAAATGGCACAGCCTGGCGGAACCTTCGATGACTTTCCCGATATCGACAGCGCCCGCAACCAGCTCCAGGACGCCCTCGACGGCGACTGGAAGGCCCTGGCCGATCAAGACCAAGCGAACTCCCTAGACCCCGAGTAAGTTTCAGCTTGTTTTCCAGTCAGTTCTGACTTACAAAGTCATATCAGCGCAGCACAGCGCAAGCACATAAGGGGAAATTTCAGTCATGGCTAAGATCAAGTGCGAACTTGATGGCGCGATGGTCCACTCTGTCGAGATCCATCTGCGCGACGTTCATCAGGGGTCACCCACGCTCGCCGATTATCGCGCGAAATGGCCGAATGCCCCGATCCTCTCCGAAGAAGCCAAAGACGCTATTCGCCGCAAGCAGGTCGAGAAGGCTCGCCTGAAGGCCGACGTCGGCGAACGCCAGCCGCTCACCGAGTTGTTCGGGTTCCCAGCCGACAAGGTGACCAACAGTCAGAAGCAGGTCATGACGGCCCGCGTCTACGACAAGTCCACGATGGACGCCGAGGATCTCGCCTTTCTCCCCGACGTCGACAAGGACTATATCTTCAACATCGACCTGACCAAGATCGGCTTGATGGCGCTGGAGCTCAATAAGCCCGGCCTGTTCTGGGGCTTTCACGGCACCGGCAAGACGACACAGTGGGAACAGATTTGCGCCCATACCAATCGCCCGTTCCAGCGGGTGCAGCACACCATCAACACCGAAGAGGCTCATGTTCTGGGTCAGTGGATGGTCGTCAGCGAGGTCACAACCGACGCGGCCGGCAACGAACACGTCCATGCCGTGACCAAATTCAATCTCGGGCCGTTGCCGATCGCCATGATGCGCGGGCACGTCTACTGCGCCGACGAATACGACTTCGGTCTGCCGTCAGTTCTCGCGGTCTACCAGCCGGTCATGGAAGGCAAGGCGCTGATCATCAAGGATGCGCCGCCCGAGTTCCGCGTGATCCGCCCGCACCCCAACTTTCGCTTCGTCGCGACGGGCAACACCAACGGCGGCGGTGACGAAACCGGCCTCTATCAGGGCACTCAGATCCAGAACGCCGCGAACTACTCGCGCTTCGGCATCACGAAGCAAGTCGGCTACATGGATGCGAAGGTCGAAGCCGCGGTCGTCGCCGGCAAGTCCGGCATCCGCATGCAGGAAGCGACCAAGATCATCCAGTATGCCCAGGAGATTCGCAAGTCGTTCACCGGCGGGCAGATCAGCAACACGGTCAGTCCGCGCGAACTGATCAACGCCGCGATCTTCGGCGTCGTCACCGGCGGCAACTGGCGCGAAGGCTTGGCTCTCGCGTTCGCTAACCGCCTGTCGCCGGCGGACAACGAGGTCTGCGATCAGTTCGCTCAGCGGCTGTTCGGCTGATGGTCGCGAATGTCAAAATCGAGCAGCACATCGGTCTGCTCAAGTATTTCGCCCGCCAGGTCTGCGGGCGACTTGCCGCCACCGGCACTCACACCACGCAGTTCGAGGACGTGGTTCAGGAGCTCGCGATCGCCTGGTGTCAGGCTCGCGACCACTGGGATGAGACAAAGGGAGTTCCGTTTGTCGCCTATCTCAAGCGAGGCATGATCCAGCACATCAACAAATGGGCCGGCAAGGAGATCTTCCACTACAACGCATCCCACGTCGAACTGGATGCTGCCCTGCCCGGTGACGACACCAGCGATCGGCATGCCATCATCGCCGACGTAGGCAGTGCCGACCCCGAGGATCAGCTGGTGCTCAAGGACCGGCGCGAGAAGGCGCTGGCCAAGCTATCGCCGCGGGCGCGTCAGTTCGTGGAGCTCATCGAAACGCCGCCAAAGTGTCTTGTGGATCTGGTCGGCGCCCTCGCCGCCCGCCGCCGGTTCGCGCTCGATCGCGGGCTGAATACTCCGGGAACGCCGAAGCGTGTGCTGCCCGCGATGGTCTTTCGTCTGATGGGCTGCTCGCGGCTCGAACAGACGCAAATTATGGCTGAGCTGGAAAAGAAATTCAACGTCAAGGCCGCGCTGGCCGAGATCGACAGGGTGAACTGATGGGTGTCTTGAACGTATCGCTCGCGCCGGGCTGCTACGGCATGAGCATGTGCTACAAAGAGGGCTCGGCCGAGTGCGGCACCTGCCCGTTCGCCTCGTCGTGCAAGCCGCTGTGCGAGCAACAGCTTGTGATGCTCCGCGCCGAGTTCGGCATCGTCGTCCCCAAGTCCAAGACGCAGCGCCCCGCCGCGCAGCCCGCTCTCGCGGTGCCGGCCGACGTGATGGCGCTGACCGACGGGCTGCCGAAGAAGGTCGCGGCCTGGATCCACTACATCGAGCGCGAGGGCATCAAAGTCACGGAGACGCTGATGAAGGGCGAGAACCCGTTCACCGGCCGGCGCCCGACCTTTCTCAACATCGCTTGTCTCCTGCTGCTCAAGAAGCCGGCCGGTGTCTCGCGCGACCTGCTGCGCCAGTGCTTCATGGCGAAGCTGTCGTGGAGCGACGAGACCGCGGCGTCGCACATCACCCAGACCCGCCAGATCCTCTGCGCGCTCGGCGCCGTCGATGACATCGACGGCATGATCAAATTGAGGGTCGAATGAGACCGCTGTTTATGTCCTACTCGGGGCACCGTTCCGGCATCTTCTCGCACGGCTGGTGCGTGATTGATTGCTCTCCGGTCGTCACCGGGCTCGACGTGGAGAAGCTGACCCGAATCGTCGAACAGATGCAGGGCTACGACGCCAACAGCCTTTGCATCAACAATTTCCGCAGATTGGAAGACCAATGATCGAGTGGGCTCTGGTTTTTACGGCGTTGTTCGTCCTGGATTACATCTGGGCGCGCTACACGGTCGCGGTCGGCGATCAGCTTGCGGTTCGCGCCGCGGTCTACGCCACCGCGATTATGGCGCTGAACGGCTATGCCGCGATCGGCTACACGCAAAACCCCTGGCTGCTGATTCCCGCTGCCGCCGGCGCCTTCATCGGCACCTATTTCGCCATCAGCAAGCACAAGGTAGCTGTCTAATGCCCGGACATTTCGGCATGACCTATACGCGCAACATGCGCCCTACCGGCAAAATTCGTTTTGTCGAACGCCGTCATTGGTGGCGAATCTTTATCGTTCCCTCGATCGAGATCGAGTGGGAATCCCAATATCGGCAAGCTCCGGCGATCCACCCTCTGCCGGAAGCCGGCTGGGTCAGGAAGACCCGTTGGCGCGACGCCGAAGCGCTGGACATGGCGGAGCCCGCGCTGCGCTGGGTCATCGACGGCAAGAAGGATATCTGATGCACACGGTTTTGGCAGCACGTTCGGCGTTCTCGATCGGCGAAAGCATTCTCACGGTCGAGGATCTGATCGACCGTTCCAAGAAGGCCGGCGCCACCGCAATCGGCCTGACCGAGACCATGTCGGTCACCTCCATGATCGACTTCACCAACCGGGCGAAGAAAGCCGAGATCAAGCCGATTCTGGGCTGCCGGCTGCGGCTGTCCGACAACATCGCCTGGCGCAAGACCAAAGAGGACAAGAAGGCGCCGCGGGAATACTACGTCACCGCCTATGTGCTGTCCGAAGTCGGCCTCAAGGCGATCTTTCGCCTGCTGACGCTGGCCAACAGCGACGAGCGGTTCTATTTCACGGCGAAGCTGTCGTTCGCCGACCTCTACGTCGAGCTGGAGCGCCTGACCGGCGACGATCTGGTGATCTGCACCGGCGACGTCAACGGCATCGCTGCGCATCCGGACTTCGCCGGCATCGTCGCGGAGCTGGTCAAGACGATCGGCGCAGCGAACGTCTACGGACAGATCACGCCGGTCAACACGCCCTATTACGACACCCTCAATATCAAGACCCTCGAAGCGATCGAGGAACAGAACATCGCGCCACTCGTTACCCGTCCGGTGCTTTACGCCGAGGGCGAGGCCGACGCGGCCGACGTCATGAATGCGGTCACCCGCAACATCAAAATGAGCGAATTGTGGGTTCAGGCGCCCCATTTCCGCAATCTGCACCCGCAGAGCCCGAAAGAGTTCATCGCCGAGGTCGGCGCTCTCAAGGCTCGGCTTGAGAAGCGGGGCGTGACGGCGGGTCCCATGCTGGCGCAAGGCGCGCGCAACACCCAGGCTCTGGCCGATCGCATCAGCTATGTCTGGTCGAAGGCGGCAGTGTCGCTACCCAAGATGGCCGACGACGAATATCTGACCCTCGTGAACGCGGCCAAAAAGGGCTGGGGCGAGCGCCTCAACACGATCACCTTCGGGCACCAGCCGACGCGCCAGGAGCTCACGGAACTCTATCTGCCCCGACTGTCCTATGAACTGTCGGTCTTAAAGAAGCTGGGCTTCTCCGGCTACTTCCTCTTGGTGAAGGACATTGTGGATTATGCTAAAACCAACGGTATTCTGGTTGGCCCTGGCCGCGGTAGCGTCGGAGGGTCTCTCGTTGCTTATCTTGTTGGGATTACTGATTGCGATCCCATTCGTTTCGGACTTCTCTTTGAGCGTTTCATTAACCCTGACCGCATCGATCTTCCTGACGCTGACCTCGATTTTATGTCGGAAAGGCGTCATGAGATCATTGATTATCTCGTCGGGAAATATGGCCAAGCGCGAGTTGCCGGGATCTCCAACTTCGGAAAACTCGCAGCCGCCTCTTCCATACGAAACATTGGTAAAGCCTTTGGTCTGAACGAGTTCGACTACGCCTGCTCCAAATATGCCCCGAAGGAGCACGGCGCGAACGTCGCACTGCCGAAGGCGGCCGATATCACCCCCGAAATCGCGGCTTTCCGCGACAAATACAAGCCGATCTGGGACGTCATGGTGCGGCTCGAAGGCACCATGAACATCCTGGGCCGGCACGCCGCCGGCGTCGTCGTCGGCGGCTGTGATCTGGTCGAGCGCGCAGTGGTCGAGCGACGAAAGGACGGTGCCACGATCAACTGGGACAAGCGAATCGTCGAGGATCAGGGTCTGGTCAAGGTCGATATTCTCGGGCTTTCGACGCTCGACCTGATCGACGCCGCACTGAAATACATTCGCAAGCGCCACTCCCAGAAGGTCAACCTGCTGCGAATCCCGCTCGACGACGAGAAGGTGCTGGCGTCATTCGCGGCCGCTAAGACCACCGGCATCTTCCAGTTCGAAGGCGGCGGCATGCGGCGCCTGCTCAAGGAGCTCGGCAAGGACGGCGTCATCACCTTCGATGACATCACGGCCGCGACCGCGCTCTACCGACCGGGTCCGATGGAGTCCGGCATGATGGACAGCTTCTGGAAGCGGAAGCAGGGTATCGAGAGCGTCGAATATGACCACCCTGCCCTGGAGCCGGTGCTGGCGGACACCTATGGCGTGTTCGTCTACCAGGAACAGGTCATGAAGGCGTCGATCGTGATGGCCGGCTATTCCGGCCCCGACGCCGACAAGCTGCGCAAGATCATGGGCAAAAAGCTGCCCGAGGAAATGAAGAAGGAGAAGCCAAAATTCATCGCGGGCTGCATCGCGACCCAGGGCATCACGCCCGAAGAGGCCAACGACCTGTTCGACAAGATCGAAGGGTTCGCCGGCTACGGCTTCAACAAGAGCCATTCGGTCGAATACACGCTGATCTCCTATCAGGGCATGTGGCTGAAGGTGAACTACCCGGTCGAGTTCTACGCCGCGGCGCTGTCGCTCATGAAGGAGGAAAAGCTCGACGCGATCCTCAAGGATGCCGGCAACCAGGGTATTTCGCTGCGGATGCCCGACATCAACCTGTCGAGCGGGCAATTCGAGATCCTCAACGATGTGACCTTGTGCATCCCGTTTGATCGCATCAAGGGTATCAGCGAGAAGGCTCGCACCGCGATCCTCGTCGCGCGCGAAAAGGGACCGTTTGTCGATATGGCGGACTTTCTGAACCGCGTCGAAAAGCGGACTTGTAACAAGCGGGTGACCGAAGCGCTCGACAAGGTGGGCGCCTTCGCGCGCATCCAGCCGGGTCAGATGCTGGTCAACGACCCCGCCCGCATCATGGACCAGCGCGAACTGATCCCAGGCCTTGTGATCGACGCCGTGCCGGTCAATCGCGACATGGCGAACGACAAGTTCACCAAGGCCAAGCTCGGTCAGATCGTCGGCGCCTACCGGCAAGCCGAGGGCAGCGACGGTCAGGGTGTCAAGCCGGTGATGGGCAAGGATGCCAGGTTCATGGCGATCTTCGACGCGCCGACTTCGGACGAGGAGAAACAGGGCATGTTCTCCTACGGCAACAATTTCGGCTCGATCGCATCGGCGCTGGCTGATGCCGGGCTCGGGCGCTCGGACGGCTACTGGACCGGGCTGATCAAGCGGCCGAAGGAGGGCAAGCAGGTCTCGCCGGCGGAGATCGCGACCTATGTCGGCTACCTGGACAAGGAGATTGACCTGCTCAAGCCGCCCGTGATCGTGCTGCTCGGCTCGCAGGTGGTTCGGCACTTCTTTCCCGACTTCAAGGGTAAGGCGTCCGACGCGGCCGGCAAGGTGATCTATTCCAAGCGCTACGACGCCAATTTCATCATCGGCTTCAATGTCGGCGAAATCTATCACGACCCGGACAAGCAGGTCGCGATGGACGAGGTGTTCACAGCGACCGCGGGGTTCATGTTCTGATGGGTATCACCGGCTTTATCTCCTGCGTCAAAACCAAGCACGATCGCCCGATGGCGGCTGAAGACCTCTACCGCTCACCGTGGTTCGTCGCTGCGCGGGGCTACATCGAGCGCCGCACCGACCGCTGGTATATTCTGTCGGCCGCCCACGGGCTGCTGTGGCATTACAACGTGATCGCGCCCTACGAGAGCAGCCTCAACAATATGAGTCGTGCCGGGCGCAGGGACTGGGCCTGGAAGGTCAAGGCGCAGATGCTCGAAAATAGCGTCTGCCGCGGCCGCGCGATCGTTCTCGCGGGCGTCAATTACCGCAACGACCTGGAGCCGTTCCTCCACGATCACTTCGACAAGGTCGACGTGCCGATGCGCGGGCTCACGATGGGGCGGCAGCTAAAGTTCCTGAACGATTCCACGCGCAATCCGACGTGAGATCGCTATATTCATTTCAACAAGTCAGAACTTACTTATAAGGACACAGCAATGTCAGACGAACAGGTTCTCGCAGCCCCGACCCCCGCGCCGAAAACGCCGCTGGTTCGCATCAAGGTCGACCAGATCATCGACAGCGCCCAGGCCCGCAAGGACTCGTCCTTTTCGATGGCCGATATTTCGACCGCGTTCCAGGACCAGATGGGCTTTCGGGTCCACTACGGCGAGCTCAAGGCGAAGGCCGAGCGCCAGGTCAACGACCTTAAGCTCAAGCTGGAAGCGGCCGAATCGGCCGTTTACCGCACCGTCCGCGACGATCTGACCAAGCAGGGCATCAAGATCACCGAAGCGCTGCTCGACCGCGAGGTTGCGGCGCACAAGACCATCCTCGCGATCAAGCTCGCCATCAACGAGGCGAAGCAGATCGAGACCGTCGGCAAGGCCATCTACGACGCCTTCGACGATCGCCAGAAGATGCTCATGAGCGCCGGCGCCAAGGATCGCGTGGAAATGGAGGGCGAAATTCGCATGAACGTCGCCTCTGGCCAGGCCGCGGCCGTCAAGAGCGGCGCCCAGGACATGCTGACGCGCCGCAACCAGGTGGCGGGAATCGCCTCATGAACTTCTTTGACCGAAACGCCAAAACGGGGGTAACCGTCGTGTTCGCAACCGTCTACGTCGCCATCGGTGCCCTGCTGCACACAGTTTTGCTCGGCACCACCTTCAATCCCGCGAACGTATTTGCCTGGGGCATCCTGTTCGCCTGGCCGGTGGTGCTGTTCGTGATGCTTTTGCTGGCTGCATTCGCGATCTTCGGCGTCGTCGCGTTCATCGCCTGGGTGATGGATCTCTACGCCAGCATCCCCTGGGTTCGCCGGCGCCGTATGGCGCAGGTCATGCGCTACGTCCGCCCGCGCAGTAGTCGCGCGGCCAGAATCTAACGTAATTCGGAGTTTTACCTATGAAACGTCTCGCGACGGGAATTTGCTGCGCCCTTTTGATCCAGTCAGCACTTATTGTCACCGCGGAAGCCCGCCCCCGCCACAGAGCGGCTCACCAGCGCGTTCACGTCCAGCCGGCGCCCGAAGCCCCGTCGTTCTTCGAGAGCTTCTCCGGCAGTTCCGGAGTCGTTCAGAAGGCCCGCAAATACCTCGGCGCGACCGCGGCCCAGGTCGGCGTTCGTCGAAACCTCTGGTGTTCGGCGTTTCTTCGCAAGATCACCGGCGCCACCGGGGTCGATGACCGGGCTAAGTCCTGGGAGAGCAAGCGGCGAATCGCCCCGCAGGTCGGAGCCGTCGTCACGATGGGTCGCAAGGGCGGCGGGCACGTCGGGATCGTCTCAGGCTTCACCCCGAAGGGTGACCCGATCGTGATTTCGGGCAACGGCGCCGGCAGCCGCGTGGTCGAGACCGTCTACCCGCGCAGTCGAATCCGCGCCTGGGTTTCGCCGTCATGAGCGGTCTCCGGACCATCGTCATCGGCGGCGCCTTCGGGCTGCTGGCTGCCCTTTTTCTGGGCTCGGTCCACGATCCGGTCCAGTCGGCGAAATCAGCCTTTCGAGGCGCGTTAGCGGAGGTAAAACAATAACTTAAAAAACTCAGTTAATCCGCGATATCAGAGCTATATTACTAAAGCGAAATCGCTAAAAAGCGAAATCGTTACAGACCCAATCAGCCCCTGAACCCAAGAAAGCCCTACCCCAATGGCCCTCTCCCCGACACTGCTGGCGCTCGTCAAAAAGAGCCAGAACAAGCACACTCGAACCGGCAACGCCGTCGAGTTCAAGGAAGGCAAGACGAAGGTTCGCATCGTCGCCAAGCCCGATGGTTCCCAGTTCTGGAAGGACCTCGGCGTCCACTGGATCAAAACCGCTCCGAATACCAAGGCCGTCGCCGTCGTCGGTTGTCACGACGAAGTCTACGGTCAACCCTGCCCGATCTGCACCGCGATCGCTCAGGCAACCGCTGCCGCGACCTCGGACGAGGAAGTTGCACTGATCAAGGAGTGGAAGGCCAACAAGTCGGTCCTGGTCAACGCAATCGTCCGTGACGGCGCCCACGCTTCCCCCGATCCGCAGGTTGTCTCGCTCAAGTCGTCGGTCTGGGGTCAGATCCTCGGCATGATCACCGAGTATGCCGACAACGATATCGATCTTCTCGACCTTGAAAAGGGTCAGGACTTCGTCATCGAGCGTCGCGGTCGCGGTCAGAACGACACCAAATATACCGTCATGCTCGCTCCGAAGTCGGCTCCGGTCGACAAGGAAGTTCTCAATCGTCTGGTCGATCTCGGTCAGTGGATCGAATCCAACTTCTTCCGCGGCGACGAGACCAAGGCGCTCACCGCGATCGCCAACGTCACGGGGATCAGCATCGGCGCATCCCACCAGCTGACTGGACCTGCGACCAACCGCGGCGGCTTGCTCAACAAGCCCGCAGCTGTGGTCGAGGATGCCGAGGTCGACGCTGTCGCCGAGGAGCTCACCACCGAGGCGGAAGTGATCGAGGAAACGCCGGCCGAA